>JANMJN010001017.1:0-7797 GCA_031371355.1 Saprospiraceae bacterium | reverse complement strand
GTGCGAATCATGGCTTTCGGGTTAGAGGAGATAAAGAGCAAGTGAGACAAGTTTTGACCAATTTGATTGGTAATTCTGTTAAATATGGCAAACAAAACGGACAAACCAAAATCAGTTTCTACGATATGGATAAAGTCGTTTTGATTGAAGTCTCTGACAATGGTATTGGCATCGCTCGCCATCATTTAAAGCACCTTTTTGACCGTTTTTATCGCGTTGATAAAAGCCGTTCTCGCGATGTGGGTGGCACAGGATTGGGTTTGGCTATTGTTAAACACATTGTTGAAGCACATAACCAATCTGTTCACGTTCGTTCGACTGAGGGGGTCGGTTCGACTTTTGGTTTTACCTTAGAAAAGGTCAAAAGTTTAACAAATAATGTATTGTCTTTATAAAGATTTTTAATGGTTTTTTTTGACCACAGATGCACTGTGGTCAAAAAATTATCAACGTATTAACTTCAAACAAACAGGCGACGATATTTTAATCTCCTTTCCAGTTGCTGTCAATTTTCCCGTCTTTTTATTTCGTTTAAAAATGGTGATGTTGTCACTATCTTGATTTGCTACAAGAACGAAGCGACCTGTTGGGTCAATCGCAAAGTTACGCGGCGTTTTGCCATTGACGGGTTGATGTCCCACCAAAGACAATTGACCTGTTTTTTTATCAATTTTGAATATCGTTAAACTTTCGTGCGCTCTGTTTGAGCCATACAAAAACTTACCATCTGGCGATATGTGAATGTCCGCACTCCATTTAAGTCCCGTATAATCATCGGGTAATGTTTTGATGGTTTGAAAAGGAGCTAATACACCGTTTTTATAGTTAAAACCCATAATGGTTGCATCCAATTCTTGAATACTGTATGCAAACTTACCATTTGGATGAAATGTAAAATGTCTTGGTCCCGCACCTGGCAGGGTTGGCGTAAACGGGGGTACCCTCTCTACGAAGGAGTCCTTTGGGACAGTAAGTTGACCTGTTTGAACATCAAAACGATACGTCATAATCTTATCTGTGCCTAAATCTGGTGCGAAGACATATTTATTGTCGGGCGAAACATTCATTGAATGCACATGAGCTTTGTCTTGTCGTGTCGGGTTGATGCTTTTTCCTTCGAGTTGAATGGTTTGAGCGAGTTCTCCAAGCGTTCCTTCTGCTTCGATGGGCAACACACTGATGCTACCACTGAAATAATTGGCAACAAACAACCATTTTCCTGTCTTATCAAGCTCAACATGCGTCGCACCCAAACTTTTGCCTAAAGATTGTGTATTCAACAAAGTCAAAAAGTGCGTTTGTTTGTCAATAGCAAAAGCATGGACAGAATCACCTTTCTTACTGCCGCCCGAATAGAGAAAGCGGTGGTCAAGAGAAATCGCTAAAAAGGAGGGATTGTCAATACCCTTCGCTATACTGAGGGGGGTAAAATCGCCTGTTTTCGTATTGAATTTGTAGATGTAAATGCCTTCGCTGGTCTTGCGGGTATATGTGCCGACGTAGAGGTAATAGTTTGCACTTTGTGCAAAAACTAAGACATTGATAAGGCATAAAAGACCAATGAGTGCTGCTTTTTTGATGTTTTTCATTTAATGATTGTTTTTTCTTAAGTGCTATTGTCAGATTAAGATGCACAGGTATCGTAAGCAATCGTTGCAAATTCACAAGGGTATGAGCTAAATTACCGTTTTTGCCCAATATACCGTTCAAAAAACTCATAAATACGCAGCATACGGTCAATACGTTGGCGTACATTGCCAGAACGAGAGAGTTCATGCGTCGCACCAGGCACTCTGACGTACTCCACTTCTTTATTGAGTATCTTCATGGACTTATACATCATTTCGGATTGAACAGGTCCTGTGCGCAAATCATTTTCACCATGTTTAATCAACAAAGGTGTTTGAATATTTTTGACAAAAGTATAGGGTGAATTGCTGATTAGCACCTTTTCAATCGCATCATTCCACGGTAAATTAAAATAATTAGGAATCAAACGCCAGGCATTGCCTTCGCCAAGAAAGGTTGTTAAATCATATACACCGCGTTGAGCAAATGCCGCTTTAAATCGGTTGTCATGACCCACAATCCAAGCCGTTAAATAGCCTGCATACGAACCGCCCGTGATGACTTGACGCGCTGTATCCACCCATGGTAGCTTAGCTGCCTCTGTTTCTGCCTTTAATACATCCTCCATAGGTCCAGTTCCCCAATCTTTGATGTTTGCCCGTTGAAAATCAATGCCATAACCACCCGAACCTCGTGGATTTGCATACACAATGCCATATCCTTGAGAACAAAAATACTGAAACTCATGCCACATAGACAATTCTCCAGGTCCCCACATCGCCGTGGGTCCGCCGTGCATGTTTAGGAGCAAAGGATATTTCTTTGACGCATCAAAATTGGTCGGTTTCATAATCCAATACTCAATTTTTTGACCTTTTGAATTGGTCAATGTCTTTTTTTCAGGAAAACTTAAAGCTTTGTTTTTTACCCAATCATTATGATTTGACAATTGGACAGCGTTTTTCATCTGCATATCAGCGGCATACAATTCTTCAGGATTTGCCACATCCGTTTTAGCATAAACAATTTTGTCATTTGCCACATCAAAGCTCAAAATACCAGATTCAAAATCGGTGAGTTGTTCTATTTTCCCATTTGAAGTATCAAAACGATACATTGGTTGACCACCATTTGATTGTGCTGTGAAGTAAATGTATTTGCCCTCTTTTGACCACACCATTGAAGCTACAGAACGGTCAAAATCAATGAGTTGCAGGTTTGAACCATCCGCATTAGCGAGATATATTTTTGGAAAATTGACCCCCTCAGTAGGTGACTTAAAAAAGACCAGCTTTTTGTTGTCAGGAGAAAAGACTGCCGCAAAATAATTCATCCCTTTTTCGCCAAACAATTGCTTTTTATTTGTACCATCGGCATTGATAGTGACTATTGCGCCTTCTAATTCACGATCAGGGTGTTGTTGTGCATCTAAATCGCTGTTTAAAAGGATGCGATTGTCTAAAAGCCAAGTGCCGCCATTGTAGCTTTCGAAACCAGAAGTAATCGGAACCGCTTTCGCACCTTCTTTAGCGTCAATGACATACACATGGTTGAAATTCAGTTCAGGTTGTGTGGTCGCCTCGCCTTGAAAATTCAAGCGATTAAAGACTTTTACCTTCTTATCTTCTTCATCTTTTGATAAATAAGCCCGTATTTCTTCAATTGTGCCGTCAGGATTAGGTTTGATGTCCTTATTTGGTTTCAAATAATCATTGTTTTTAAATCCAGGTTTTTCCATTGAAAACAAAGGCACCCCTTTATTCGGATTTATAATAGAATCTTTTAACAATTCATTGAAACTAAGACTCACTTGGAACGAAATGCGCGACCCATCTTTTGACCAATTGGGATTGAAAGCACCATATTTGACATCTGTGAGCTGAAAGGCTTCGCCACCGTCAAGGGGCATGACAAAAACTTGAGCTTTACCTTTGACATTCCTTGAAAAAGCAATCTGTTTAGAGTTGGGTGACCAAACGGCAGCGCTAACACTTTCTACACCGCGTGTCATTTGGCGAACTGTTTTAAAATCAGTCAGAAACAAATGACTTCGGTAATCATATTCTAATTTATTTTCCTCATTTTGTTCCGTTGTTTTGACCAAATAAACAGCATATTTGTTGTCTGGAGAGATATTTACATTGGTTATTTGCTTGATTTTGGTCATGTCTGTCACCAATATTTTCTCTTTACCATTTTGAGCAACAGAAATATGAACAAGAAATAAGAAGAATAGAAGCATGTTTTTCATTTTGATAACCTTTTAAGCTTTTAGAATTGATGTTTACGAAATGCCACGAATGTCTTGAATAAAAAGGACTTCGATAAGGTTTACAGAAGATTTTTTATTGGAAAAGAGTTGGTTTATACCCCCCCTCAGTATTTAAGGCATTTTAGAGATGAGAATGGGCTTCAGAAAAACCATACACACAAATACAGCGTAGATGAGATTGGAAAAATGATTAGATTGTGGCTTATAAAATAAAAAACATTATGCACAGAAACCTATTGAAGTTTATTGCCCTGTTTTTGTTGATGGGAAACGCCCAGCTGTTAAAGGCGGATGATTTTAAGATATTAAACAAGGAAAGAGAAGCACTGCAATGTCGCATTGACTTGATAGTGCGCGCACAAAAAGAAATTCTGATTTCAACTTACATCATACGTGAAGATGAAGTGGGTTTGGGTTTGCTCCAATTGATGATTGATAAAGCCGCTAAAGGTGTAAAAGTCAGGTTGATCTTAGATGCATTTGGCAATGATGTGTCAGATGAACTGCTTAATTATTTGATGGAGAAAAAGGTTGAAGTACACCTATTTAATAAAGCACAACTCTTTCAGTTACATACTCTTACGAACAGAATGCACGAGAAAGTATTGCTGACGGACAATGAAAACCTCATTGTTGGTGGCAGAAATTTATCAAATGATTATTTTAAAATTGACTCAACGGGTAATTTTTTAGATACTGAACTCTTTGCCAAAAGCCAAAAGGTGTCTAATGAGTTGCGTGTTCATTTTTATGAGATGTGGAATCGGCGCAGATTGACTAAAAAGCCTTCAAAAATCAAGCTAAATGATGAGATACGAGCCAATTGGAAAAAACGTTTAGAAGAAGGGTTGTCTCAATTATTGAAAAAAGGTAAAGTAAAACCCAATTCAAATATAGATTGGGCTGCTATTTCATCAACGGCTAAAGTACATGCGACTTATGACAACTTCGTCAGCGAAATCAGTGCTTCAATCATACCTATTGAAAAAAAGAACCTAAAAGGAACTTATCAATTAATTGCGCTTTTAGATTCGGCTAAGACATCCATTGATTTCAAAAACCCTTATTTTCATCCAACAAAGTTGTGGTTGAAAGCAATAAAAAGTGCCATAAGTCGAGGTGTGAAAGTCCGTTTGTTAACAAACTCTGAATGTACAACCGATGTGCTTTTAATGCAATCCGTTTATAGGCGTTCAAGACCTAAATATCTGAAAATGGGTGTCGAAATATGGGAGTATGAAGGGAAAGAGTATTTACACACTAAATCCATTATCCTTGATTCCACCACAACAGTTATTGGTAGTTACAATATTCATATCGTTTCTCAAAAAAACAATACAGAAGTGTGTCTTTGGGTTAAAGACAAGACTTTTGGTCAACAAAACATTCAATATTTGAACAACAATTTGATCTCTGCCAAACATATTGAAGCCACAAAGCATAACTTTACAAATAGGCATATCGATCCGAATACTAAATGTCCTAAAAAGGCATGTAAGTATCGTCTTTATGTCCGTTTATTTGCGCCATTTATGAGTTGGTTTATGTGATAAAAAACAAAAGACATTCACACATATGAATCTAAAAAAGATATTGTTGTGGTTTATGATAATGGGGCAATCTCAATTTGTAAAAGCAGATACATTAAGAATTTTAGACAATAAAAGAGAAGCCCTACAATGCCGCATAGATATGTCCGTTCGTGTTCAGCACGAGTTGTTAATTTCGACATATATCATTCGTTTAGATGAAGTTGGGTTGGGTTTATTGCAATTAATGGTAGAAAAAGCGGCAAAAGGTGTCAAAGTAAGATTGATATTAGACGCTATGCACAATGGTTTACCACGCCCCTTGATTCAATATTTACTTGAAAAGAAGGTAGAGATACGCATGTTTAACAAAGTGCGTTTCTTAGAGTTACATACCATTATTGACAGAATGCACGAGAAAGTGTTGATAAGCGACATATCAGATATCATTGTGGGTGGCAGAAATTTGTCAAAAGATTATTATAAAATAGACACAGTAGGTAATTTCAAAGACCGAGAAATGTATGCCCATAGTCGGAAAGTAGCAGAGGACTTGCGCAATCATTTTTATCTGGTATGGAATCATTACAAATTGACGAACAAAACGAAATACAATAGGTTAGATGATAAGAAAAGAGTGTACTGGCAACAACGATTGGAAAATGCTTTGGCATTACTCATTCAAAGAACGGACATAAAGACGACCGGTCAACGTGATTGGACTGTCAACGCCACATCAACGGATATTCATGCGACTTACGATAATTTTATTAGAAAGCGGAATGGTCGTATCAAGCCTTTTGATAGAAAAGACCGCAACGCAACGAATCAATTAATCGCACTTATTGACTCGGCTAAGTCTTCCATAGATTTCGAAAACCCTTATTTCCATCCCACTCGTCGTTGGAGAAAAGCACTTAATAACGCACTAAAGAGGGGGATTAAGATTCGATTATTGACCAATTCGGCATGTACAAACGATGTACTTCTCATGCAAGCTGTTTATAGAAGGTCGAGACATAAATATTTGAAAATGGGTATTCACATATGGGAATATGAAGGTAAAGAATGTTTGCATACAAAATCTATCGTTATTGATTCCATCCTAACTGTTATTGGCAGTTACAATATTCATATTGTTTCAGAAAAGAATAATACAGAAGTGTGTCTGTGGGTCAAAGACAAAACAATTGGCATTCAAAACATTGGTTTGATGAATCGATATTTGACCTCATCAAGATACATTGCGGCAACAAAAACGAATTTTTCAAATAGGCATATTAACAGTAATACGTTGTGTAGAAAGAAAAATTTGCGATATCGTTTATATGTTCACTTGTTAGCACCGTTTGTGAGTTTGGTGATGTGAGCATTCTATTTATTCAATCATCAGCAAAAATCGAATACTGTTGAAACAGCCGTCTAAAAATACCCAACTTAATCGAAATACCCTATTTAATCTTGATAAAACAATTTAACTTGCCTTATCAATTCTTTTACATTTTTAATAAGAATACTATATAAAAATACCTAATCATGAAACCATTGCTATTCTGCTTTTTATACCTGCTTTTAAGCACAAAAGCACTTGCACAAGAAAGCATGACTGTTCGTTTTGATTTAACAAATCCAGAAGATTTAAAAAAAATCAATATCACTTCTACCGAAAATTTTGATGTGATAACAGTCAATATCAGTAATCTGTCTTTTACCGATGCGCCTTTCATTGCGGCTTCTGTGCGTCTTGAAGGACAGCGTTTAGATATACCTTTGGTCTTGAATATGAACGCCAGCGATAATAATAAAAATCGTTTGAACTATATTCAACTCCATCATTTTCATGAATCAGATGCTGACCCTTCACAAGTATTTGTGAGCGAATTGGCTTATTTAGATAAAATAACAAATCATATTCAAGTGGTTTGTAAAATGCAAAAACCTGTTTTTGATAAACTAAACAGCATTTCTATTCGTCTTTTTAATCCGACCAATATTCCACCCGTTTCAGCCACCTCTTTTTCTCCAGAAGGAGCATGTGATCTCCCCCCCTCAGTATCTCGGGCTGTTTGGGGAGCCAATTTAGGTTTAACGAATAGTGTACAATATAAAAATTCACCAGCCTATTCAACGGTCACACACCTTATAGTACATCACAGCGCGGGTGGCAATACTTCCTCAAATTGGGCGGCAACAGTGGCTTCTATCTTTGATTTTCATGTCAATTCTAATGGCTGGTCAGATGTGGGCTACAATTATTTAATAGCACCCGACGGTACGCTCTTTTATGGTCGTGGCGGCGGAAATAATGTTGTTGGGGCACATTATTGTAATAAGAATACCAATACGATGGGTGTGTGCATGATGGGTAATTATATGACGGTTGCGCCGACAGATACGGCTTGGAAAACCTTAGAACGTATTTTTGCT
>JANMJN010001014.1:0-2721 GCA_031371355.1 Saprospiraceae bacterium | reverse complement strand
ACGACATTTTCATCTGCGACTTTAATAGGCATCAATTGTACGCGATAGCTCTTTTCAACCTCCGCCACAGCGTCATAAAATTGCTCTTTCGTAAATAACCCTTCAGTCGTCCAGTAAATTTCTGTTATTTGTATCAATTGCTCTAGATTAGGCAACTGATAACTTTTACTAAAACAAAAATCAAAGACGCGCATCAAGGCATACTTCATCCTATGTGACATTCTGATACCGATTTCAAATTGTGCTTCCATTCTTTGAAATTGTGCAAACAGCTTACTTTCTAGCTTTTCTGCCTTGGTTTCTTGCCGTTGTTCCTCCTGTATTTTATAATAAGCATCCCAAGAATAACCATTGCCCCTCATCGAGTCTAAAAAGGCGGAATAGGCTTGCCGCCGCCGCTCATCGTTTGCTCTTTCCTGTTTATACCTTTCTTTGTCTGCAGCCTCCCGCCTTGAACGGGCTTGCCATTGAATATTATTGATTAAACGGCTTCTTTTATAGCTTCTTTGGCGTTCCTCTTCTTCTCGGATTTTAGCTAAGCGGGCATCTTCTATTTTCTTCAATTTGGCTTCTTTTTCCGCTATTTTCCGTTGAGCGCGTTCTTCTTTTTCAGCTATTTTCCTCAGCCTTTTTGCTTCAATGATATCTTTTTTCCGTTGAATTTCAGCTAATTTTGCGTCTTTTACACGTTGTATATAAGCGAGTTTTTCTTCTTTTCTTCTTTGGATTTCATCTTTTTTTCTTTGAATGGCTTCTTCTTTTTCTCTTTTCTTTCTGTTGATTTCGTCAAGTTTGGCTTGACGCTTACGCAACATTTCAGCGTGTTTTGTATTGAGTGGGTCAACTTCTTGTAGAATCTGACCTTTAAATCCATCGGGCAATTTTGCTAAATTAGAGATAAAAACCTCACCCGTTTCTGACTCTATCATAAATTGCCTTTCCAAGCCTTCCTCTTTTTTCTGCCTTTCTTTTCTCGTGACACCGACAAAGTGACTTTTCCAATCGTGTTCCCGATTTGGCAAGCCGTGTTCCCAGTAATTGTCCACAAAATCGAATAAAAGATAGGCTTTTTGGTCTTCCCAAGGACGCGAAGCACGGCCGACCATTTGGAGGTATAAAGACAGCGATTTCGTTTTTCGAGCGAGCCCAATAATTTCTATACACGGTATATTGTTGCCTTCTGTAGCAATTTCGCAGTTCGACAACACTTGAATCTCTTTGTTGACAAATTGCTCAAAAATGCTTTTTCTATCCTTCGTTTTTCCATCCACGTGACCCGCTCTGATACCGCGCCACTCAAAGGCTTCGACGAGTTTTTTAGAATGTTCAACAGAAGTCGCATAGAGCATCATTTGTTTGCCTTCACCTTTTTCGATATAGGTGTCAACAACCGACATGATTTGTCGTGTTTCGCTTAAGAGATTGGACATCTCCGTTTCAGAATATTCACCTTTTACGACATGGACTTGAGCAATTTGGTCATGGGTATAGGTGGTCATAGCCCAAAGTTTTGCAGGAATCAAATTTCCCATTTTTTCTAATTGGGCAACGGACAAACCCAAGACCAGTTCATCGCATATATCTGTAAATCCCAGACCACTTAAACGATAAGGAGTCGCTGTCACCATCAAGAGTTTAGCACGTGAATGGGCGGCATAAATGGTCAAATAAGTCTGTGCCAAACAGTGATGACCTTCGTCTGTAATAATCAAATCGGGGTCAAAATCTAAGGCATTCACATAGGTTGCAATACTGGCGACTTGATGGTCAATGCTATAATCTCTTTTTAAACCAGCCTTAATCGCCCCTGTTTCGATGCCAAACAGATCCATATATTCGCCAATGATGTTGTCAACCAATTCGTCACGATGGGCAAGAGTTAAGGTTTTTAAGCCATTTTCATGGTATGTTTTGACGATAGAAGCGATGGTTGCCGTTTTTCCACTGCCCGTAGGTGATTGGTACATAATGGATCGGCATCCGCGTTCCCAAGCATTGAGGATGGCGTTTCTGCTTTCAATTTGGTACGGACGCAGTCGAATGACGCGTTTTTCTTTTGGTTCTTCCAACCCCTCAGTGTCAATTCCTAAATTTAAATTTTCAGTTATCATGATACTATTGACATATAGTTATTCAAATGATTTTAGATTTTGGAATCTTGAAATTTCTTTAGACCCCTCAGTATTTCACCAAAAATTATGCCTACGTCCCATTTGTAATGGTTTTAATCACATATAAACGAAAAAATAACCGTAAGATATTGAACTTTAACCATTAATTCGCTTTTTTAGTTTACGAGAAGGTAGATAATTTTCGTTTTTTTTTATATTTATTAAAATCAAATGAAATAACTTTTGGAGTATATTAAAAAGGGCGATTGATATTATTTATTGGTTGACTTAGAAAAATAAAGAAATAATATATAAGGATAAAATACTGAGGGGGTGAAACGCAAACGCCTGGCTATTTATTTGATAGTCAGGCGTTTGCGGTCATAAAAATGTAAAACGTTCAATATTGCTCCTTCTCATTCGGAAAATCTTTCGCTTTTACATCCGCCACATAATGACTGATAGCCCCTTTGATTTCATCAAACAGTTCGAGGTAACGGCGTAAAAAACGCGGTTGAAATTCTTTGGTCAAACCCAATAAGTCATGTAAAACCAATACTTGTCCATCGCAACCACCACCCGCACCGATGCCAATTGTAGGAATTTCGAC
>JANMJN010000983.1:0-5139 GCA_031371355.1 Saprospiraceae bacterium | reverse complement strand
GAGTGGTAGTATCAGTAATAGAATATCAAAAAGTATAAAATAAAGCGTTTTAAAAAAAAGGATAGTTGAGCTGTTTTACCTGCTCAACTATCCTTTTTTTTTAGGTTCTAAAAACTACTCGGGTAATACTTTCGTATATTTTTCGTTTAATTACTTTCACTATCAAAAATTGATAGAAATCACCTAATTCATTATTCATTCTTAACAAAATTATTTTAGTATGTTGAAAAAACTAATTTTCACAGGAACTCTATTTGCGCTTATTTTGACAAGTGCTTGTAAAAAAATTAACGATTTTCTTACTTTTCAAGTGAATTATACCTCAAAAGTCTCATTTCCGCCTTCATCGGCTATCAATCTACCTTTTGACTTGTTCACACCTGAAATCACGACCAATGCAGAAACCGAGTTTTCGTCTCGCAACACGAATAAAGATTTGATTGATAAAATCACTTTGAAAGAAATGAAACTGACCATCACCTCGCCGACTGATCAACGTTTTGACTTCTTGGCATCTATGGAGGTTTATATTCAAGCCGATGGCTTAGGTGAGTTGAAAATCGCTGAAACGACCAATGTGCCTGATAATATTAGCAATGTTTTAAGCCTTACAGTGGCTGGAAATGATATTGCACCTTATATCAAAAAAGACAAATTTAAACTCCGTGTCAAAACAGTAACGGATAAAGCCTATACCAAGCAAATCAACGTTGATGTTTATTCTCAATATGAGATTAAGGCTAAACTCTTGTAATTTTTTAGAGTTGGGTATAATATCGAAGACTATCCACAATATACTGAGGGGTCGCTGTGCTGTTCACAGCGACCTCTCCTATTTTTGTCAAGAAGGTAAAATTGATTTCGTCGCCATCATTCTTTTTGTCTTGTTTCATCAGAGCGATAAGTGATTGGTTGTCAAACTGTTGGATATCATATTTGCCGTATATTTTTAAAATGAATTGTACGATTTCATTCAAATCCTCAATCGGCAACCCCCTCAGTATATTTGACAAATATGCTTCGCAAATCATACCAATTGCTATTGCTTCGCCATGTGTCAAAGGTTTTTCAGTTGCCAAAGCCATACTTTCAACAGCATGACCTATTGTATGACCAAAATTTAAAGCCTTGCGCAAACCATGTTCAAAAGGGTCGATTTCGACGACTCGTTGCTTGACTTTCAAGGACGGTGTGATGATTTTATCCCAATCAACTGTTGTCAAATCGTCTATTTTGCTCAAATGGGACCATTGTTCAGCATCCGCAATCAAAGCATGTTTGATAATTTCACCAAAACCACTGCGTACCTCACGAGCGGATAATGTTGTTAAAAAATCAGAACTAATGAAAACGGCTTTTGGATTCGCAAAAACACCAATCGAGTTTTTGACGGCTGCGAAATCAATACCTAATTTGCCGCCAATAGACGAATCCACTTGCGACAAAAGCGTCGTTGGTATTTGAATAAAATCAATGCCCCGCTTGAAAGTTGAAGCTGAAAAGCCACCCATATCGCCAATTACACCGCCGCCCAAACAGATAAGGACTGAACGCCTATCCGCATTAGCCGCAAATAGAGCGAGCCAAATTTTTTGACAGGTTTCTATCGTTTTATTCAACTCGCCCGATGGGATGCGAATGACGTGTATGTGTTCAGGAAAATGTGCCCGAAAGCGTTCCAAACAAGCCCCCTCAGTATGTTCATCAACCAAAACAAGTGTTTGAGTATATTTTTTTTGTGCTAAAAAAGCATTGAATTCTGTCCAGAAATTGCCGACAAATATTTGATAATCAGCGAGTTGTAATTTTGTCATTCGTTATTAGTTATTAAGAAATTGGGGATTGGTAAACTGGTAATGAAATAAACAATTTCATAATAACCAATAACCATTCAACCAAACCGCAAAGAAACGAAGGCTTAATGATTTTTTTGAAAAAAAACGTCCGAACCACAACTGAATTGAGATTCGGACGCTAACCAAACTATGTATGAAAAAAACATAGAGAGTCAAAAGTTAAGCCAAATTTGTCATTGACCAATGACAAATTTTAATTCCTTTATATCAAAATTTTTCACCCCCTCAGTCGTCAGCACCTCTAAACGTCCTATGGGAGAAACGCCTATGATAGTGCCTCTGAAAGGCTCGCCATTTGGATATTGAAATTCGGATTCTATGCCGATGCGATACAAATTGGCAATATACTCGTCGTGTAGTTTTTTGAAATTGCCTGATTTAAGTTGTAAATAACGTTGTTCAATGGCTTTGGTCAGTTGTTCGACAAGGTCATAAAGGTCAAAATCTTTTCCTAATGCACTTTTTAAAGACGTGGCGTTGAAATGATTCGGAAACGCTAATTGATTGACATTCAAACCAATACCAATAATCGAATGTTGCAAACGGCTACCTGACAAAGCATTTTGAATCAAAATACCCGCTATTTTTTGGTCATGAAAATAAATGTCGTTTGCCCATTTAACTTTAAAGCCATTAGCAAGTGAGGGATTATGTTCTTTAAAAATTTCCACAAAGAAATCCTGAACCGCAAGGGCTATTGCTTTGTTGAGGTGAAACTGTTCGCGTGCGTCGAGAAAGGTCGGTTGTAGTATGACAGAAAATGCAATGTTTTGGTCGGGTTCAGCGAGCCATTGATTACCCATTTGCCCACGTCCAGAAGTCTGATTAAAAGTTGTCAAGACGACCCCTTCTTTAATGGTGAATGGTGAATGGTGAATGGCAAATGGTGTATTCACCATTTGCCATTCACTATTCACCATTACAAAAAATTCACCATTCACCATTCGCCATTCTCCATTACGAGACAACCATTCGGCAGCTAAATCGTTAGTAGAATGAAGGGAATCGAAGTGACACCAAACATTTCCTAAGAAAAGGGTGTTTCTAATCGCATTTAAAGTCATTGATATTTTGTAAATTTGCGGTTTAGATTTTAAGTATTTAACAAAAGTAAAAAAATAAGCAAAATTTTGAGTACTCAACAAGCAGTTTTTAAGAAAAATACAATCACATCAGCAGCATTAAACGATATGATTGTAGATGGAATGCAAGATATAAAGGGAAAACGTATTGTTAAAATTGACTTACGCAAACTTTATGATGCCCCAACTGATTATTTTATCATTTGTGAAGCAGAGTCAAATGTTCAAGTACGTGCTATCACCGATAGCATTTATCGCAAAGTAAAGGAAAATCTTCAAGTTACGCCCAGCCATATTGAAGGCGGTTTGCTTTCTACATGGATTGTTATGGACTATTTTGATACCGTCGTTCATGTTTTTCTCCGTGAAACTCGTGCGTTTTATGAATTGGAAGATTTGTGGAGCGACGGCGAGACAACGGAATATGCGGATTTAGATTAAACTGTTGTATTGTTTTTTGGTTGTATTGTTCTATTGATTCTGATGACGATTTAACAATTCATCAATTTTACAATCCATCTGTACAATAAAAAGCCTACTCAAACGCCCTAATAGAAAGTTTTAAATTTAAAACAACCTCTAACCGTAACAATACTGAGGGGGGTAAATTTTTTAAACAAAGAAATGGATAACAACGAATTAGATAACAAACCCCGCAACAACGGCAATAGCGGTTTTGGGTCGTACTGGATCTACGGTTTAATTGCACTCGTTCTGATTGGCTTCAATGCCTATCAATGGGGTTCTACTGAGAAAAAAGACGTTGACTGGCAAAAATATGAAGCCATGCTCAAGGAAGGCGATGTCCAAAAGGTCACTGTCGTCAACGAGAAACAACTGCATATCTTTTTGAAAGACGACCGTCTTTCAAAATATGGTCTGACCAAAGGTAAGTTTCCGAACCGCCCGAATTTTTACATGGAAATCCCTGCTAAGGTCTATGAAGACAGGATGAAGGATTTTTATGACAAGAATCCAAAAGCAGATACGGTTTATTCCGATTTTGAGGAACAACCTAATTTCTTAGGACCTCTACTCAATTGGCTTTTGTTGATTGCGATTATGATTGGTCTTTGGGTCTTCATCATGCGCCGCGTTGGTGGTGGTGCAGGTGGTCCTGGAGGTCAGATTTTTAATATTGGTCGCTCAAAAGCACAGCTTTTTGATTCAAAGGACGGTAAGGTGAACATCAACTTTTCTGATGTGGCTGGACTCGACGAGGCTAAAGAGGAAGTGATGGAAGTCGTTGATTTCTTGAAAAATCCTAAGAAATACACCGCTTTAGGCGGTAAAATCCCAAAAGGTGTCCTCCTTGTAGGTCCTCCGGGTACAGGTAAAACCTTGTTGGCGAAAGCGGTGGCTGGTGAAGCGAGTGTGCCGTTTTTCTCTATTTCGGGTTCTGATTTCGTAGAGATGTTTGTCGGTGTAGGCGCAAGCCGCGTTCGTGATTTATTTCGTCAAGCCCGTGAAAAAGCACCGTGTATTGTGTTTATTGACGAAATTGATGCGATTGGTCGCGCTCGTGGACGTGGTGCTATGCAAGGCGGCAATGACGAACGTGAGAACACCTTGAATCAATTGCTCGTCGAAATGGACGGTTTTACAACGGACAAAGGCGTCATTTTGATGGCAGCGACCAACCGAGCTGACGTTTTGGATTCTGCTTTGATGCGCCCAGGTCGTTTTGACCGTCAAATTGGCGTTGATTTGCCCGATTTACGTGGTCGTGCGCAGATTTTCAACGTGCATTTACGCCATATCAAAACAACAGAAGATGTCAATCCCGAAGTTTTGGCTGAATTAACACCCGGTTTTGCAGGTGCGGATATCGCCAATGTATGTAATGAAGCCGCTTTGATTGCGGCACGTCGTAACAAAACGGGCGTTGAAATGGATGACTTTAACTATGCACTCGATAAAGTAATTGGTGGTTTGGAGCGCAAATCTAAAATCATTGCGCCTGCTGAAAAGGAAATCATCGCTTATCACGAAGCTGGTCACGCCGTTTGTGGTTGGTTCTTGGAACACGCGATGCCTTTGTTGAAAGTGACGATTGTGCCGCGTGGTATTGGTACATTGGGTTATGCTCAATATTTACCAAAAGACGAATACATCACCCGCACCGAAGCCTTACTCGACCGTTTGTGCATGACGATGGGCGGAAGGGCTGCCGAAAGCATCATTTTTGGCAAAATTTCGAC
>JANMJN010000975.1:0-1613 GCA_031371355.1 Saprospiraceae bacterium | reverse complement strand
GTCTGTTTCTGCCTTAGACGTGTCTGTTCAAGCCCAAGTCTTGAATTTATTGATAGAATTGCGCCAAAAAATGCAATTTACTTGCATTTTTATCAGCCATGATTTATCTGTTGTGAAATTTATTTCAGACAGAATGGTTGTGATGAACAAAGGGAAAATCGAGGAAATGGGCGTGGCAGATGATATTTACAACAATCCACAAAAAGAATACACCAAACGGCTCATCGAAGCCATACCCAAAGGATTATAATGAAAAACAACATCATAGGCTTTGTTTTTGCTGGATTATGGGCTTCCGCTTCTGTAGCGACAAAGATTGGTTTGCTGTCTGCTCAACCCTTGGTCATTGCCAATCTGCGTTTTTTCCTGGCTGGTTTTTTAATGCTTCTCGGCGCGCATGTTTTGAGAAAATATAGGCTGCCAGAACGAGACGAATTGTTGCCATTACTCATTTATGGATTATTAAACGTCACCATCTATCTCGGTTTGTATATCGTTGCGATGCAAGAACTTTCGGCGGGTGTTGGCAGTTTAGCCCCTGCCATTAATCCCTTAATGATTTCGATATTATCGGCTTTTTGGGTAAAAAGAAGGGTCAAACAAACGGAATGGGCAGGTTTATTGCTCGGTTTAATAGGCGTTGCCATTGTTATTTACCCACTTATCAAGGAGAGTTACGTCACGTTGTGGGGTATGGTGTTGATGTTTTTCAGCTTGCTCGCTTACTCCATCGGCACAGTGTATTATTCAAGTCGGACGTGGCGATTGCCGATATTAGCGATTAATGCTTGGCAAGTTTTGTTGGGTGGCATCTGTTTGCTACCTTTTACATTCACCATGACCGATTTTTCACGCAATCATTTTGACCATAATTATTGGGTTTCTGTCGGTTGGTTGGTCGTTGTGTCCATTCTTGCTGTACAAATGTGGTTGTATTTGCTAAAAATCAATCCCATCAAAGCTTCTTTATGGCTGTATCTCTGCCCTACTTTCGGTTTTATTTATGCCAAATTGTTGTTGAATGAGCCGATTACGGCTTATACGGTTGTTGGGACATTGATAGTGATTGTGGGATTGTATATTGGACAGAAAAAAACGAGGGCTAAACTTGTAACGTCATTGCACAATCAATAGAGAACTTTAAAAAAAATTCAACCACCAACCCAACCTTTCTCACCATCCTCCCTGTCTATAAAGGCAAACAAGATTCATTAACAGTCAAAATATCAAAACATGAAAAAGATTCTCTTTTCCATTTACGTCGTCTGCGCTTTATTGGCAGTCGGTTTTCAAGGGTGTATAAAAGATACTTGCTCAAACGAAACAACCTATACCCGTTGGTCGCCTGTCTATAAAACCGATGCAGAGATGCGGGAGACCCCTCAGTATCAAGCAGCTCGCGCCTTGAAAAACACAGGTAAAATCTACTTTTATGGCAAGTATATCCTCATAAATGAACAAAAAGAAGGCATTCACGTCATTGACAACAGCGACCCGACTAAGCCACAGCCTGTCGGTTTCATCAAAATTGTTGGCAATGTGGATATGGCGGTCAAAGGCAATTATCTCTATGGCGATAGTTATCAAGACCTATTAACAATTGATATTTCAAC
>JANMJN010000932.1:0-3002 GCA_031371355.1 Saprospiraceae bacterium | reverse complement strand
CGTGTCATAATCAGCCAATTGCTTAAAAGCTTGCTCCAAAATTTCGACTGAAAGTGTGGGACAATCGCTGCCAATTATACAAGCTGAAGTATGCTTTTTCAAGACAAAATCGAAGGCATTGAGCATGCGTTCACCTAGGTCGTTGCCCGTTTGAAGGTGTTTTTCAAAATAATTATTTGACCATTCATCATTGGTTTCGATGAAATCGGTATAAAAAAGATAAATTTTTACTCCCCTCTCCTCCGAAGGGAGTCCCTTGGACAAAGGAGTCCTCTTGGACAGTAAAAGGGCATTGTCTCGAGTCATTTCAGATAATTGAAGATAAATCGCCAATGCTTCATCGTCGCCAACAGTTCGTGCAATACGTGTTTTGACCTTTCCTATTATGGGGTTCTTGATAAAAATTATCAGTGCGTTGTCCATTATTTTTAAGGCAAATGTAAAAAGGCTTACTCAACTAAAGTCGAATAAGCCTTTTTTGTCTCTTAAAATTTTTTACTTTTTTGTCAAAGTAGTACAGCAAGGCATGTTAACCGACCCAAATATAGCCGCCGTCATTTGTGCCACCACCATTACCGCCACCTTTGGGCGCAATTGATGTATGCTGTTTGGAACTGAATGTAAGAGTAGTGTTTACCATTATACAGTTAAAATTGAGAATTGATAAATAAAACAATGTTTAAGTCGGCTTTTACTTAACGCTCTATTAAACCTTGATTGCATATCTACAATACTATTCCAAAAGAACGAAAATTTTGTGTAAAAAAACAGTTTTTTGTGACAATTTGAATATCGTTAACATAAAGTTCCCTTTTAACTTATGAATAGTGTTATAATTATTCATTCGTCGAAATAGCGACCAAGTTACAGTGTAATGCCATCGTCATATTAGACAATAATCAAGAATGATGCCAAAAATTAAAATTATATTAATAAATTAAAAACTTAATTTACTTCATGTAATTAATGTAAAAAATGAATGGTTTAGTGGGAAGTGTTGGAGACATGTAAGGGACTGTACATGTTCATTTAAGGAGGAAAAATGCCGTTAACAACTACTTTTCTTGTGTTTTTTTGTTTTTTTTAATTGTTTGAATGAATTTTTGAACTTCATTATGGCTTTGCCATCTGTGCCAAATAATTCCGCCAACTAAAATACAAAATCCTAAACAGAACATTAAATTGCGCGTCAGCTCGATAAAGTAAGCATATTGAGGATAGAAATTTCTCACAAAAAGGACTTCAATCGAAATCGTTAAAGCAGACACTAAAAATAAAAAAATAGCAGCGGCTTTAGCACGACGAGCCATTTGAGGTTGGTCATTGCGTAGGCATTGTTCAAGGAAAAGGGCGTTTTCTGTGTTATTTGGCTCTATTTTCAGTAATTCACGCAATACGTGCATTGCTTTTTTATACTCAAAAAGATTATAATGTGACGCAGCTTTCCTGAAAAGCATGGACTGAAAAACCTCTTGTCCATTGACAATCTGTATGTTCTCCATGATTGAGGTTTCAATGACTACATTAGCCATTAAAATATGCTTTTGATGCTCACTGATTTCAAATAAGCAATTGGTATAGGCAATCAGCATTTCAAAATATTCCTCGAATTCAAGTTGTAAAATCGCTTTTTCATTCCTTTCATAATACCGAACAACCTGCCTAAACTCCCCAGCACCAATGGCTTTGAAGTTCCGAAACATGGATGAATGATATGTTTTTGCTTGAAATGACACGTTGTTGATTAATTACAAGAAAAAGGAATGACGATTTTACAAACCACAAAATTACATCTAGATAACGCTTGAACCAAGAAAACGGTTGCTGTATTTCTCTCTTTTTTGAAAATAAACACTCTTTTTTATTTCACGATTTTTCCTGATAAATTCACCTTTTCATTTTGGATGGTATAAAAATAAACACCCATTGGCACATTCGGTAAAGGTAGGTTTGTCTTATTTTTTAATGTGAAATTTTCTTTTTTTGAAAAAATATTTTGACCATTCGCATTATATATCTGTATCAAAACGTCACCCGATACCCCCTCAGTATAAAAAGTGATTTCTGACAAAAAAGGGTTCGGGTAAACCTGCACAACTGTTTGATTATCAACGATTTTTATTCCCGACGGCTTGTATTTTAACCCTTCCAATACGGCACTTAACGCATCAATACGACCATAACCATACGTATTATTCGGTACGGCAGTGCCTAATACTGTACCACAATTTTCAGCCGATGTGAGATGCAACGCAGTACGTTTTATAATACTTTCAATGGTATCTACTTGACCCGCTAACTTCGGATTGGCAGAAATCATGAGTGCAACGACACCCGCTACATGCGGTCCAGCCATACTCGTACCATTATAGTTGGTATAAGCCCCGTTTCGAATACTCGAATAAACCCCAACACCAGGCGCAGAAATATCGGGCTTCAACCGATTGCTGCTGTCCACTGTGACAGGTCCTCGGCTACTGAAACCAGCGATTGTATCGTTAGATTGTGTTGCCCCAACGGCAAAACCAGGTGCATAAATGGCAGGTGGCGCATTGACCGTCGAACAGTTAGACCCAGAATTGCCAGCCGAAATGACTGGAACGATGCCCGCAGCTCGAACAGCCTTAACTGCCGCATTCATTACAGCAAAATTGCTTGAATTACATCCTTCAGAAGTTGGGCAAGACCATGAATTGTTGATAACATGAGGTGCTAATGTTGGTTTGGGGAACTGCCCCGCTAAATTGGTTGGTGCAATAAAAAATTCAAAACACTCAACATAACGTGCTAAAGTGCCATCGCCCCTGTCCATATTTCTTGCGCCAATCCAACGTGCATTTGGCGCAACACCTATTAAGAGTGTATCGAAAGCCCCTGTCATAGTCCCCATCGTATGCGTTCCGTGATTGTGGTCGTCGCACGGCGCGGCAGTATTTGTCCCACAGGGATTCGATGCTGTTACCGAATCAGGATGATTGGCATCGTGCCAACTATAATTATGG
>JANMJN010000897.1:0-8847 GCA_031371355.1 Saprospiraceae bacterium | reverse complement strand
GCTTGCGCCAGTCGTTTATCAAGGCAGGTAAATATTGGGTATAGGCTTCGGGTTGACCCGTATTGCTTTCGCCTTGATACCACAAAACGCCTTTTATACTGTAATTGACCACAGGTGCAGCCATGGCATTGAACAAGGCAGTAGGTTGATTTTGGGCAGAAAAACCAGCGCCGCCGCCGCCTCTAAACGGTTCAAATACTTCCCCTACTTTGTATTGCCAATCGCCTTTTAAGTCAATATTTTGACCATTAGCTGTTAAAAAGTAGGGTTTATCAGGCACAAAACCGCCTTTTCCACTAAAATTAGTCACTTTTATGACGATTGTATTTTTACCTGTTTTTAAAAGACCAGATTCTATATTGTAACGTCTGGGCGGATATTGATAGGTGATATTGCCGACTTGAACGCCGTTGATAAAAGCCACATCAGCGTCCACAATTCGACCCATAAAAAGTTTGGCAGGAACGCCGACCATACTTGCGGGTACGTCAATATCTTTTCTGTACCACACCACGCCATTCAAATCCTTGATGCCTTGGTCTTCCCAATAGCCTGGAATATTGATGTTACGCCAGCCTTTGGGCGTATAATTGGGGTCAATCCATTTTTCTTTTAGCCCCATATCGGCAGATTTTGGCGGAGATACTGAGGGGGGTATCAAAGACTTAATAAAAGCGGTGTCCTTGTTTTTTTGAATGATTTTAGCTAAATCATCAAAGTTTTTCAAGCCTTCTTCGCTTATCCATGCTTCAATCGGCGTGCCGCCTACGCTTGGATTGATTAAGCCAATGGGGATTTTATATTTGTCATAAATCTGTTTTGCAAAAAAATAAGAGACAGCCGAAAAGGTCAAAACGTCCGTAGGATTTGCTTTTTTCCATGCACCCGAAGGCAAGTCTTCTTGTGGTTTTTGAAGATTCGTCAACGTTGGAATAAAAAAGAAACGAATGTCTGGATAATTCGCCGCAGCAATTTCCTCGCCGTACTTCTCTTTCACTCTTTCCATCGGCAACACCATGTTGGATTGACCGCTGCACAGCCAGACATCGCCAAAGACGACATCGTTAACTTTAATGTCGTTTTTACCTTTAAACACTAAATTGTATGTGCCTCCTGCTTTGTGCGGTGGCAAAGGCAATGTCCATTTTCCTGACGCATCTGCTTGTGTTTTATAGGTTTTATTATCAAATTGAAGCGTAATGGCTTCATTTGGCGATGCCCAACCCCATAATTCTATGTTTTGGTCGCGTTGCAACACCATGCCGTCGCTGATCAAGCGGGGTAGTTTGATTTGACTAAAAGCATTGGAATCACTCCATAAAATGCTTAAAAAGAGGAGAAATCCTTTGTAATAATTCTTCATTTTTAATTTTTGCTATTTCCTAAAAAATAAGTTTGAAGGGCTTTAGAGTTTACTCGTCAATATCTTCATCATTTCTTGCGTGTTTAATCGCCGAACCCATGCGTTCAAAAAAGGCTGGGGTAGGGTACTGACATAAATAAATTTGGTCGCCATGTTGCCGAGACAGAGGCATGTCTAATTCCCAAACTTTCTCAATTTTTTGAAAAAAAGTAGGCATATCATCGCCTAATTCATCGTTTACATAAATCAGCGTTTGGAAATTGCTTGGTAAAGAGTCGGGCAGCCAATAACGGTAGTTGTCAGAAAAACTCAAAACTTTTGGTACGCCTTGTTTTTTAGCAAAATGCTCAATGGCACCAGCTTGACCATAGCTTTGGGCATAAATAGCAGCCGTCGATTTGTCGGGAATGTTTTGCCAAACTTCACCTGTCTTTTTCGCCAACTCCTCCCAACCCATCATATCAGCAAAATCTTGTGGCAGAGCATGGTATTTTCCGCTTTCCCAACGCAAAACCTCTTTAAAACCCGGAATTATTGTCAAATTTTCGATAAACTGTGCTTCTTTTTCGGGTAAAAACAAGGGTAATGCTGCTGGTAAAGCTACCAATCCAACTATAATCATGAATGCAGACAAAGCATAGCGAACCCAAGTCTTTTGATGTGTCGTCACGCGCTCTAAAAATGCCGCTCCTCCCGCTATTAATACAGGATATGCGCCTAACGAATAGTAGCTTTTTGCACTAAAAAACAATAATACGCCAAGTACAACAAGGTACATCATGCCGAAAATACGCCATTGAGCTGCCTCTTTTCGAAACAATAAAAAATACAACCCACATAGCCACACAGGTAATGCGGGTAAAAAAAATAGTATTTGGTCACCGAAAAAACCACTCAAAGAGACATGAGTAAACTGTGTAGCCGCCAATTCGCTCATGTGCCTAAACACAGGAAAATGATGTGCCGCTTGCCAACCGATATTGGGTGAAAAAATCAACAGAGCAAGTGCAATAGCGATGTAAAGATTTTTATCAAAAAAAATACGTCGATTTTTAGTGAAAAGAACACCAGGTAACATGGCAAACAATAGTATCAAAACGCTGTATTTATTGAGTAAACCCAAGCCGGCTACTGCCCCAAACCACAATAACCAAGACGATTTTTCTGAATTGATGTATTTTAAAAAAAGCCAACAGAGCAATGTCCAGTAAAAAATATCGAACACAACAGGCATAAATAACATGCAAGGACGTAGTAAAGCACCAGAAACCAAACCTGACAAACCCACAATAAACATGGCAAAATTGCCTGTTTTGCTGTCAAAATTGTCCTTTTCGGGCAGCATTTCCTTTGCCATTAAGCCTGTTAACAGCACGGTTGCTGTGCCGAACAAGGTCGTAATGAGTCGAAGTGCAAACACTGAACCGCCTAAAATACTGTCGCCAAACCAAGCCCAAAAACCAATGCCAGGAGGAACAGAAGCATAGCCCCAATCGAGGTTTCTACCCAATGCCAAATAAAGCAATTCGTCACGATGAAACGACCATTGCCCGTTTAGATACAAGTGAAGAAAAAGTTTGGCGATTAGAAAGACCGCTAATATTTGAAGCCCGTTGCGCATTTTCATGTCATAAAATCATTGTTTTTTTTAAACTCAACCTAATAAGCTTTATATCAATTGTTTATGAAAAAAAAGTTTTTCCATACTGAGGGGGTGGTTAAAGTTGTTTTCTTAAAGTTTTAGCCCTTTTATCAACACCGTCGTGGCTCCAACCGGGGGCATAAAAAATGTATTTTAACTTGTCTGACCACTTTTTGGCGCGTTTTACATCTTGAAAAATGGCTTTGTATTCATGCGTTGCGACTTGAAAAGGATTGTAGGTATGGATATTTTCAGTCAAACCATAAACGGGTTTTTCGTTGTCATCTTCTTCTGAAAAAGTACCGAACAATTTATCCCAAATGATCAAAACACCTGCGTGGTTGCAGTCCAAATAACGGATATTGGAGGCATGATGGACACGGTGATGCGAAGGCGTATTGAATACGGCTTCAAACCAATGAGGCATTTTACCTACCAAATCGGTGTGGACAAAAAACTGGTAAATCAAGTTCAAGCCTATCATCATAAAAATCATCAAGGGGTCGAATCCGAGCAACGGCAACCATATCCAAAAAGGAAATTTATGTAATCGTTCCCCCACGCCTTGCCGCAAAGCTGTGCCATAATTGTATTTTTCTGATGAATGATGCGGCACATGTCCTGCCCAAAATAGCCGTACTTCGTGGTTCAAACGATGATGCCAGTAATAGGAAAAATCGTCAAGAAAAAATAGCAGTACCCATGCCCACCATTGTCTTTCCACAACATCACGTAAAGGGCTGATTTCATGCAAATAATAGAAAACAACGAAAGCGAATACCTTTGGCAAAAACTCAACGATGCTTGAAAAAATGCCCATCGTCAAGGAAACGAGGAGGTCTTTCCGTTTGTAAAAATCAGGATGTTCTTTTTTGCCAATGTACCATTCTACCGCTACTGCCAATAGGAAAATGGGAAGGGCAAAGGGAAGGGCTGTATCCGTTTTGAGCTGTTCTAAAATGGTTGAGAAATCCATGTTTGTCTTTTTTTGAATTGGAAAGGAGTCGTCAAGGATTTACTTGTTATAAGATAAAACAATGCTTTTGGTAGGTTTTTACTGAGGGGGTATTTATTTGTTAAAATTGAGATAGAAGCAATCCAAATCTTTTAATTGATCAACAAAATGCTTAAAACTGGGTGATTGTGCATATATTTTCCGGGCATCTGCTTTTAAAAATAAATTGGGTCCATCAGCGGTTTCGCTATAATTTGGTATTATTTTTTTCATCCAACTTTTGCCAGCAAGACCATCTGTTTCAGTAGGTAGCTCTGGTGGGTTACCAAGTACTTCGGTATCCCCGAGTATCCAATTTTCTATCATTCTGTCCGCAACACCGACGCGAATATCCATGACAATTTGTTTTTCAGCTAAGAGCTTAATAACTTCCTGCTTCAAATCGTCAGCAACTTTTTTAAAATCATCGTTCCGCTTTTCCTTATCAGTCAAAATGACAATTGGATAATTCCGATTATTCAGCAATTGAATAAGCGCAACAATTTTTTCAGCCGCTTTTTTCAATGAGACATCTTTCCCATTTATGGAAAGTCTAATTGGTTGGCCTGGGCACAGTACTTCTAAAATGTTTTTTTCAGTAAAACCATCAACAATAAAAGCTGGATTCATAGCTCACTCAAAGAATTTGTTAAATATAAATGCCCCAATCCAAAGCCTGAATCGGAGATGATTTCGCGCAATAAATCGGGGTTTTCGACCCTATGGGCGCGTGTTCCACCGTTTTTCATATCCACAACGATGACTTCTTCTGGTTTTGCAGCGTTTAAAAGTGTTTCACTATGGGTCGTCATCAATATAAATGAAGGCTCTGTTTTCGTTGCCAAATGCTCACGCATAAGCGTACACATTTCAGCTTGCATCCATGGATGCAGATAGTTTTCAGGTTCTTCAATACAAAAAACACTGTCAGAGGTCAACACAGCCGTCACCAATGTCAACCATTTCAAAGTACCATCAGATAAAAAAGCCAAAGGTAAAACGGAAGTTTGGTCACCCGATTTTATATACACTTTTGGCACTAATTTACTGTTAAATTCATCTTTTTCAATCGTTAAATCACTGATGGCTGTATTCGCTATTTTTAAATAAGCAAGGGCTTTTTGGAAATTCCGTTCGTTGTAATGTGTTAGACTACCATTTCCGCGTTTCATTTCATAGAGCGTTTTACTCAATCCGTAACCGTCGCTTTGAATACCTTTTGAACTTACAGCATTTTCTTGCTCTCGAATACGATTAGGTGTAATATTGAAAATTTCACCGCCTTCTAAATCATTTAAAATTATACTAAAATATTCAGAAAGAAATATCCTTGTTGCATCTTCTTCAAAAATATTTTTCTCTTTTTCAATAACCTTTTTCTTCACATTTTTAGGCCAATCTTTTGATGTTCTTATATAATCAAGCCATATCCCTTCAGATTGTTTTTGTTCGATATAAATATTGTCAGCTTCTTCAAGAATTGTAAATCTAAAATATCGGATATTATTTTCAAAAAACAATTCTTGATGTGCATAAACGACACTCTCTGAATCGTTTGAAAGTCTTAACTCAAAAGAATAAGTATAAATATCTTTATTTTTTTCAAAGATTTCTCCTTTAATTTTTACTTTAATACAATCAACATATCCTTTTTCTGTTTTTTGAAAAATAATACAAAAACCGCCCATTTCCGTTATGGCTTCGCTAACAGGCATTTTAACTAACTTAGATAAAAATTCAAAAAACAAAACGATATTCGTTTTGCCAGAACCATTGGGTCCGACCAAAATATTTAAACCTGTCTTTAATTCAAGTTCAAAATTGTTTAAAGATTTGAAACCGTCTATTTCTATTTTTGTTATCATACTACAAAATTAGCCCTTTTTGCTTTATAAAATTATTTTTACCCATAAAAATAGAATTATTGATAAACATGCGTCAAGTTCAAAAACTTGACGCATGTTTATCAATAATTCAATCCTTATACGCATCAATCGTCTTAATCGTCCCATCAGCATTGTATTTCAACTCCGTTACTTTCACATTGCGCAAATGCGTTTTGCCAGACAATTGCACGTCGTGATAAAACAAATACCATTTGCCTTGATGCTGTATGATGGAATGGTGGTTTGTCCAACCTTCAACAGGTTTTAGCAAAATGCCTTTGTAAGTAAAAGGACCGTAAGGGTTGTTACCGATGGCATAACAAAGATTGTGTGTATCGCCTGTGGAGTATGAAAAGTAGTATTTTCCGTTGTATTTATGCACCCAAGAGGCTTCAAAAAAGCGTTTGTCGCCGTTGTCTTCCATGAAAAGATTACCTTTTTCGTCAAGGATTTTGACTTCTTTTGGCTCTTCAGCAAAACTTTTCAAGTCAGCACTCATTTTGGCAATGCGCGGCAAACGAGCGACTTCACCTTTTTTAGGATTGTCTGATTTGCCTTGATATTCATTGCCTTTGTAGCGTTGCAACTGACCGCCCCAAATGCCGCCGAAGTACATATACACTTGACCGTCTTTGTCCTTAAATACTGAGGGGTCAATGCTGTAGCTGCCTTTAATCGGCTCGGATTCGGCTTTGAAAGGTCCTTCGGGCTTTTTGCTTGTCGCTACGCCAATGCGGAAGATGTCTTGCTTGTCTTTAACGGGGAAATACAAGTAATAAGTGCCGTTTTTCCAAACCGCATCGGGAGCCCACATTTGACGACCTGCCCACGGCACATCTTTAATATCGAGGGCAACGCCGTGGTCGGTCACTTTGCCACCGACTTTGTCCATTGACAAAATGCGGTAGTCTTTCATATCGAAATGACCACCTTCATCGTCTTCTTTTGTCGCTGCATCAATATCGTGAGATGGATAAACATAAATGCGACCATTAAAGACGTGTGCAGAAGGGTCGGCGGTGTAAATATTGGTCACTAAAGGTTGAGAAATAGGTGTTTTGCCTTGTTTCAAACTTTTGAGATAAGCGATGCTTTTAGGAATATTGACAAACTCCTGATTGCTTTCGTCTTCGATAAAAAAGTGTTTGATGCCGATTTCGTTGGCGCGTTTGATGATTTGTTTCCAATCTGCTTGTCCTTCGCCAACAGGTACATCGTTTTCAGCAGGTGTGCCGCCCGTTAGGTCGCCGACGATGCCTTTTTTGAGGTCTTTGACGTGCATCAGTTTCCAACGATTGCCATATTTATTCAGTAGTCCAACAGGGTCGCCGCCGCCGTGTGTTATCCACAAAACGTCCATTTCAAAAGAAACATAAGCGGGATTGGTATTTTGAATAATGTAATCCAAGAGCGTTCCATCACCGTGTTTTTGAAATTCAAAACCATGTGCATGGTAACAAAAGATGAGACCGTTTTCTTTCATCTTTTTGCCAATGGCGTTGAAATCTGTTACTGCTTTTTTAGCATTTTCAAGTGAAAAATTGCCTTTTGTATGCGGAATCCAAGCGCACATGACGTATTTTGAGCCATAAATTTTAGCTTTTCTGATGACTTCTGTTGGGTCTTTCACCAATTCATTGTAGTCACCGCCTGTTGCAGGTATGCTGATACCACGCCAAGTACACGCCTTTTTGAACTCTTCGGGCGTCATACCTTTGGGGTTGCCGCCTTCGATTTCAGTGAAACCCATGCCTTTGATGGTATCCAGAGTCCACATAATATCCTTCGGAAAACTGTTCCTAAAAGTATAAGCCTGTACGCCCCATGCGGCTTTGTACAGTGATTTATTGGTTTGGGCAGAAGCCAAAATAGAGAAAGTGAGAAAGAGTAAAGAGATGGTTGTTTTTTTCATTTTTTTTAAAGTTGATTGTTAAAATATCGTTAGAATACTGAGGAGGATGGTCGTAATAAATTTTCAATTGCTCATCGTCATTGCGAGGCACGAAGCAATCTGCTTAGTTTTTAGCAGAATGTAAAAAGATTCTGCGCTCATTGAAAAGATTGCTTCGTTCCTCGCAATGACGAATAAGCGTAGGAAGCTAAGCACTTATAAATTCCTCTTTTTCAATTCTTCAACCGCATAATTCGCCGCCCTTGCCGTAATTGCCATATAGGTCAATGACGGATTTTGTGTACCCGTCGAAGTCATACAAGCCCCGTCAGTAACAAAGACGTTTTTACAAGCGTGCAACTGATTCCACTCGTTGAGTAAGGACGTTTTAGGGTCTTTACCCATCCGAACGCCGCCCATTTCGTGAATATCAGAGCCAGGATTGGCATGTGAATCATCGGCTTTGATGTTTTGAAATCCTGCTAATGTAAACATCTCTGTCACTTGTTCATTGAAATCTTTGACCATTTTATCGTCATTTTCAGACCATTTTGCCGATAAAATGACTTGTGGAATGCCATATTTGTCTTTTAAGTCTTTTGACAAACGGATATGATTGGCTTCTTCGGGGACACATTCGCCCATCATCCATGCGCCGATATACCACTTGCCGTAATGTGGATTGAGCAGCGAGGTTTTCAAGTCTTCACCAATGCCGTCGCGGTTAGCAGTCAATGGGCGACCTGCGCTCACACCAATGGCATAGCCGCGCAAGAAGTCCGTTTCTTGTTTGAGGATATTCCTAAAACGAGGAATGTAACCGTTGCTTGGGTTTTTTCCATCGGTTCGGCTGTCTTGAAAACCGGAGTATTCAGCACTGGCTTTGCCTCGATAGTTATGCCACGATAAATATTTGCCCAACAAGCCATTGTCATTACCCAAACCGTTTTCGAATCGATTTGAGGTGGAATTGAGTAAAATAGCATTAGAATTAATCGCCCCTGCATTGACAAATATGATTTTGGCGTAGTATTCCGTCATTTCCATCGTTTGGCTGTCAATGACGCGAAC
>JANMJN010000873.1:0-3054 GCA_031371355.1 Saprospiraceae bacterium | reverse complement strand
GATTGATTCGCCATGCCGCCCAATACTGAGGGGAGTAAAATATCCATAGCTTTTTGTGTACTAGCTTCTTTTTCTCCTAAAAATCCAGCAGCTTTTGCTGTTATATCATGACCAATTTGACTTTTTACAAAGTCGAGTAGGTTAACGCCTATCATTCTTCACTTATTTTTTATTTAACAATAACAGTTTGATTGGGCAAATATAGACATAGTAAATCAAGTTGTCCTACTTTCAGACTGCTTAATACGAGTGAAAATTTCAGATTTCAGATTTCAATATAGAAAAACTGATTTCCAATGATTTTAACTTTTGACCCCCTCAGTATTCAGTTCATTGCGCCCCCACCATATCGCTAATGAAAATCCCGTCATCAAATCCCAAATCCCATACCATGCGGCGACTAAAGCCATACCTCCTAATCCATCGAAAAAATTGAAAACGATAATCAATGCCAGAGTGACGTTGTGAATACCAGTTTCGAATGTGAGGGCACGACAATCGGCTTCGTTCAATTTGTTTATTTTACCATTGTAATAGCCAATAGCATAAGCTAAAGCGTTGAGAATCAAAACAATAAAAAAAACTTCGCCTATGTAGTTGGCAATATTTTCTAAGTTAGAACCTATCGCGCCGAATATCAAACCGAAAAACATAATGAGTGATAGTATCTTAAAGGGCTTACGAATAAGGTTTGCGAAAGCTGGAAAACGGCTATTGATATACATACCTATCAACAAAGGCGTCAAAATAAGTCCACCAACAATGGCTATCATATCAAGTGGGTTAATCGTTACTTCGCGTTGTAAACTGGCGATATTAGGTATGACTTTAGAACCTAACCATATATAAAGTGGCATCGTAACGATACAAATGAGGACTGAAACGGAGGTTGTCGTTATTGCCAAAGCCGTATTGCCACGTGCCAGATGCGTCGTATAGTTCGAGTTATTGCCGCCAGGACATGCTGAAATGGCAACCATACCCAAAGCTACTGAGGGGGGGGGATTGAAGACAAAAACGAGCCCGATGGTCACCAAAGGTAAAATAATGAGTTGCCCGAACATGCCAACAATGGCAGGTTTGGGGTTATTCCACAACATCTCAAAATCTTCTTTGCGAATGTCGAGGGCAATACTGAACATCAACAAGGCTAAAATGATATTGAGAACCAATAAGTTATCTGGGTTGAAGTTGATTTGGATACTATCAATTGAATTCATAGTTTTAGGTTTTTAGTAAAATAATTTTGATTATTTTTAATTTCGGAAAGTTAGCAAGTTTCATTTAGACTTGAAATTTTAATTTTACCTTTTCAAAAAGACCTCAAAATACTGAGGGGGTAGAATGATAGTATAAATTCAATAAAAAATAGTTTCAATTAGTGATTTATCATGGATACACATCTTCATCACAAACCCGATTATGACCCACATCATCACCATGAGGCACATTTTCAAAGTTCTGAACTTTTATCGGATGTCGTTATCGGCATGAGCGATGGTTTGACAGTGCCTTTTGCCCTTGCTGCGGGTTTGAGCGGTGCTGTTTCTGATACACATATCATTTTAACGGCAGGTATTGCTGAGATTATTGCTGGCTCAATAGCGATGGGTCTCGGTGGTTTTTTGTCTGGAAAAACCGAAATTGACCATTATAATTCGGAATTGAAGCGAGAATATGAAGAGACCCATCTTTACCCTGAAAAGGAAAAAGCAGAAGTTCGCGAGGTTTTTGCGGAATATGGTTTAAGCGAAGAACTACAAACCTTAGCTGCCAACGAACTGGCAAAAGATCGTGATAAATGGGTGAACTTTATGATGCGTTTTGAATTGGGTTTGGAAAAACCGAATGAAAAAAGGGCACGACAAGCGGCGTTCAATATCGGTTTTTCATACATTGTGGGTGGTTTTGTGCCGTTGTGTCCTTATTTCTTTTTCGATGTGGCTCAAACGGCTTTGATGTGGTCTGTTGTTGTGACGTTAGCGGCTTTAACGATTTTTGGCTATTTAAAGAGCCGTGTCATAGGTCAACCACCGTTCAAAGGCGCAATGCAAACAGCTTTGATTGGTGCTTTGGCGGCAGCGACGGCTTTTATGGTTGCAAAGGCTTTTCAAAGGTATGAATGAATCATGAATAATTTAATGATGGATTTTAATACTGTGAAAAATAAACACTTCTATATTCACTCTTCAACATTAAATTAAACGCCAAATTGCCGCAAATGATGGTCAATATGCAAGTAAGCCAAGCGACCAAACTCTTGTTTTGTGAATTTTCCGAAACGTGGGTGTGATACCAATTCTTGTTCGCGGAGCATTGGAAAGGCTAAAAGAATGTTTTTTAACAAATACCGGTCATTTTCAAAATGGGTAGGTGGTGTCCCCTGACCTTTGGATTGGTCAATTTCGAGAACAGTGGGCATCGAGCATGGTAATTTATCAAGGCGCATGACCCACCATTTCATAAAATTTTGATACAGATAAGAGTGCCGACGTTTTGTCGGAATGTCACCCACCATCATCCGAAAGTAGTCTGCTGTATGACAAAGCATCGTATTCACGGTCATTTTGCCCCAAGCGGCACGGCTACGAGGTGACAATTTATCCACTCTATCAAGAATATCTGCAAGGTCTTTTGCTTTTGTTAAATTGTACATGGTTGAGTATTTTATCAAAAACGAATCATCAAGACTTTAGCTGCGCCTATTTTTTTTAAAGAAACAATATAAAAACGGGTGTAATCGCTTTCAGAAAATTCTTTTTCCAATTCATTGCCAGCCAAAATATTCACCAATTGGTGTACCGTATTGGAGTGCCCAACGATAAGGAATTTTCCTTTTTTATCAACTAAACCAGACAGCAATTCTTTTTGTTTTTTGGGGTCATAAATTTCAACGGGCAGGTGTTTGCGTTTGGCAGTTGGCACAGCCGTATTCCTTGTACGAGGTTTATCGGTGGAGTAAACGCCATTTATTTTTACTTTTTTGAGCATCATTCTCAAAGCCTCAGCTCTGCCTCGCCCAATAGGGTTCAAATCAGCATTTGAGCCGCCCGT
>JANMJN010000860.1:0-3350 GCA_031371355.1 Saprospiraceae bacterium | reverse complement strand
CGACCAAACCACTGAAACGGCATCAGAAGCCACACTGCCTGAAGTCGTAATTTTTGCTATCGGTAAAAGACGCAAATATGCCATATTGATGGCCAAATAAGCCAGACAGACCACCGAAATCCCTATAAGCATTGCCCGAGGTACGATGCGTTGTGCATCCTTGACTTCTGCTGCAATGAAAGTAGCATGTTGATAACCGCCATAGGAAAAGGTTGTACCAATCAAAGCTAAACCAAATGCTGAAATAAGCGGCAGGTTTTGAGTGTTGCCCGTCCATGTTAAATCAGCATAATTCACACTGTTATACCCCATTAATACGCCTATGACGACGACGATAAATATACCCAACAGTTTTGCCGTTGTAAAAATACTGGCAAAAAGTCCGCCCAAACGCACGCCTAAAACATTCATTATCGTCAGGGCAACAATGGCAGAAACAGCGACAAAGACTTGCATTGTCTCTGAAATTGGGATTAAAAAGTTGAGATAAGAAGCAAAAACCAAGCTCAATGCTGCCAAAGAGCCTGTGTTAACCACTACCAACATCGTCCAACCGTATAAAAAAGCAGGCAATTCGCCAAAGGCTTCTTTCAAAAACACATAAAAACCGCCTGCTTTTGGATAAAGTGAAGCAATTTCTGCAAAAGTCAAAGCACCACACAAGGCAATGAGTCCACCAACTATCCAAACGGCAAACATCCAACCTTCGACAGGCAGATAACCAGCAATTTCTGAAGGTGTTTTGAATATGCCTGAGCCGATGCTCGACCCTATGGCAATCATGGTGAGTGTGTAGAGCGAAATTTGTCGCTTGAATTGTTCGGGCATGGTCGTTTCGTTTTTTGACAAATATAGTCAATTTCTTTTTTTTGACCACTGATTGTACCGATACGACTGATTTTCTCTGATTTTTTATTCGTTTCTTACAGGATGACAATAAAAAAATCAGAGAAAATCAGTCGTATCGGTACAATCAGTGGTCAAAAAATCTCAATAGAAACGGGATTTTCTATTTCACATAGAAAACGTTGCAACGCTTTTTTCTTAGCAGTATCAAGTGTGTAGGAAATATTTTTAGTAAAATATTCTTTCAAATCAAAAGAAAAATATTGAGTAGGTAAAATGTAGATTAATTGCGGAATGTGTTCTAAGCCAATACTTAACGCTTCATTGAACTTTTTAATAAAATCATCAGGCAGTTTTTTGTTCGATACCCATGCAGCAAAGACAAAAGGCAACCCCTCAGTATAATCCGCCCATTTTTGTCCTAAATCATAAACATATTCAAAGCGTTCAGATAAGCCAATGGTGCGGTCACCAATGACCAAACCTGCGGTTGTACCTGAAATATTTGCGATATAGCCTTCTTGCGAATCCAATAAAATAGGGTTGAGATGCCAATATTTTTCCAATAAAACTTTTGCCAAAGCGACAGAGGTTTTGGAGTGATAATCGAGGTACAGAGCTTTCACTTCTTCAATCGGCACTTCAGAATAAATACAAACCGTTTTGACGGCACCGATAGCACCGATGCAATAATCAGAAATAATATGTGGTGAGGACAATTGCGGAATGACAGCAACAGGTACAAGCCCTAAATCAGCTTCACCGGAGACTAATTTTGCCGCGCATACTGAGGGGATATCGAGCGACATATTGATGTCATTTTGTACATCATGTTGAAAAATACCGTATAAAAAAGGCTTTGTATTTAAGTAGCTAACAGCCGAAACATTGATTTTTGACATTGATTTTGATATTTTAGTTTCAATCACTACTGAAACATTTGAATACTAAACAATCATTTGAAAAAGTAGTTGTATTTCACCACCTTATTTTTACCACAATTTTTTGATGAATGGCTCAATTTTTATTTCTTTCACCGATAATTCTCAAACCATCTAATGTCAAATTACGATTTATGTCAATGAATTCACCATGTAAGGTGTTGATAATTGAAGACAATCCACCTGTTGCCACAGCGATACAATCACCGTCTAATTCAAGGCGAATACGTGAAATCATACCTCGAACAAGGCTTTCATAACCTAATAAAATACCAGCTTGAATGGCGTGAACTGTATTTTTACCAAATACCGATTGCGGCACAACAAGCGGTACTTCTGGTAATTGTGCTGTTTGTGTAAAAAGCGATTTAACAGCCGTTTTAAGTCCGGGTGTGATAGCAACACCCCAGATTTTTCCTTCAGCTAAAACCGTTGTAAAGGTCAGTGCTGTGCCAAAATCAACAATAACGACATTGCGTTTATACTTGGTATAGGCAGCTACTGCATTGGCAAAAAGGTCAGAACCAATTTCATTTACTTGATCAATAGCAACACTTAATTCAGGAAAAGCATTGGGTGAAACCAAAATAGGCGTTTCACCAAAAAGCTCTGAAACCATTGTCGAAATTGTATCGGTCAATAGCGGCACGACACTGCTCAAAACTAGCGTATCAATTTCATGAATACCCAAATTAGCTTCTAAAAACTGTAATCGCAGTTGTTTTTCATAATAATAAGGTGGCTCGTCTGGCAAAGAGCGTGTCCGAAAAATATATGTCCATTCCTCATTTTGTCCGATGCCAAAAACTATATCGGAATTGCCGATGTCAATAACTAAGTGCATAAGCGAATATTTTTGGGGCTAAGTTAGTGAGTATAACAGCTTAAAAATACAAATGTCTTTGCTTTATTCTCAAAATAGCCTAAATTTGTAGAAAAATAAGAAAAATATGACTGCAGCCATAAGCCCTTCACCCTCTAAGAGAAAAGCGTCAAAACCACGCTTTATGACCCTCGAAGAATACTTTCGGGCGGAAGAAAAATCTCTTTTCAAAAACGAATACCACGATGGAATCATACTAAAAATGGCAGGAGCAAAATTATCACACAACCAATTAGCAAGTAGAGCCATCACTTATTTTGAGGTTTTTGTCTATGACAATGACTTCGATTACATCGTCAGCAACAGCGATACAAAAATTCGGATTGAAGACTATAATAAAGTTGTTTATCCCGATGCCGTTGTGGTTTGCGAAAAACCTGACTTTTTTGAAGGACGTGAAGATACAATCACCAATCCGAGAGTGATAGTAGAGGTACTTTCAAAAAAAACAAACAACCATGATAGGACTTTAAAATTTGATATGTACAGAACATTACCCAGTTTTAAAGAATATGTTTTGATTTATCAAGACCGCAAAAGAGTAGCCGTTTATTCGAAACAAGCCAATAATACTTGGCTTTTAACGGATTATGAAGGCGACGACGCTATTGCTATTGTCCACAATTTACACGATTGTCCTTTGCCTTTGAAAAGATTGTACCATCGGATGAATGAGGAGA
>JANMJN010001086.1:0-5574 GCA_031371355.1 Saprospiraceae bacterium | reverse complement strand
TGTTATATATCATCAAATTCAGACATTATGGAAGAACAAAAGACGGCAACATCAGAAATAACAAAAATGCTGATTAACCCCGATTTTCAAAAAACATTGGCAAGTTTAGTACCGCAAACAGGTGACAGCCTTCAAGCGGTGCATAAACAAGCAGAAGAATACTTAACAGAACTATATGCTGAACATCAACCGTTGTCGAATGTTGTGATGATGGAGGCGGCGCAATATATATTAAGTAGAGGTTATGACAAAACAATAGACGTGAATCCAGAAGAAATGCAAAAGTTGACAAAACTGATGCGTAAAAACTCGATTGCTTTTGTTTTGACGCATAAATCGTATGTGGATTTGCTTGTTTTGTCTGTTGTTTTAGCGCGTCATGGACTGCCTTTACCGTTTATGTTTGCCGGTATTAATTTAGATTTATACGGCATTGGAAAGTTTGCACGGAAAGCAGGCGTGATTTATATTCGGCGTTCTTTCAAGGACAATCTTATTTATAAAGCGACTTTAAGGCACTTTATTGCTTCATTTTTGGACAAACAAGCGCATTTTATGTGGGCTTTGGAAGGTACACGTTCAAGGACGGGTAAATTGGTTTGGCCCCAAATGGGTATTCTGAAATACATTTTAGAAGCCGAAGAACATTCGACGCAAAGTGTAAAATACGTGCCTGTTTCCATTGTCTATGATTTGATTCCTGATGTCGCTGAAATGACAAAAGAAGGGCGGGGCAAGAAAAAAAACCCAGAAAACTTGGCATGGTTGATAAATTATGTCCGCAAAATGAGTGGCAATCTCGGACGAATTTCCTTGCGTATCGGCGACCCTATTGACACATCGAGCATACACAACGCTCCTATCCCCGATGATGAAGAAAGCCAACCATCGTCCAATAATGCCATTTCTCATTTTGCATTTGAATTGGTGCATCGCATCAATGACATTACGCCTGTGACGACAACATCGCTGATTTGTACGTCTTTGTTGAGCAAATTTGCTTTAACAAAGCGCGGTGTGGAAAGTGATATTGCCGATTTGATGCAATTAATCGAAAGTCATAAACGCGATGCCCTTGTGGATAGAGGTCGCCCGATTGGTGAAAGTGTTCAAGTTGCCTTGAATATGTTGACAGAAGCAAAGCTTTTTTTACAACAAGGCGATAGTTTGAATGCTAAATTCACGATTATGCGTGAGAACTATTTGCCAGCGACGTATTATGCAAATATGGCTGTGCATCACCTTTACCATCGTGCATTTATCGAATTGGCATTGATTCGCATAGCAGATTTACCTGCCGAGGAACGGATGGTCGCATTTTGGACAGAAATTATGTCGTTGCGTGATTTGTTTAAATTTGAGTTCTTTTATTCTCGAAAACCGCAATTTACAGACGAAATTGAAGCAGATTTGGACTTTATTGATACCCATTGGCAAACAAATATCCTTGAAAGCGATACCAACATTTCGGCTTTATTAGAAAAACAAAAGATATTGGTTGCCCCTGTTTTGCTGTTCAATTACATAGAGGCTTATCGAGTTATCGCCCATGGTTTACAAATTTGGGATATACATCAAGAATGGAACGAGAAAAAATTCATGGATTCGTGCCTTTTCCTCGGCGAAGAAATGCACTGGCAAGGTCGTATCCGGCGCATCGAGGCAGTCTCTAAACCTTTTTTGCTCAATGGCATTCTCTTGGCAAAAAATCTTAAACTGATACCCACAGAAAGCGACCCTAAGAAAGCTAATATTGCACTTTTTATTCAACAGTTGGATGCTGTGGCGCAACACATCAACACATTACAAGGCATTATCTTAGCAAAACCTTTTGAAGACCTCCCCTCAGTACCATTAGAGCGCGAACTCGTTCCGGGTTCAAGAACTGAAGGTATCACCACCGAAATCATCGCAGGTGAGTCTGGGGCACACATTGGGGCATTTTTTGATTTGGATAAAACACTGATCAAAGGCTTTTCTGCCAAAGACTTTATGAAAGAACGCATTTTGAGTGGTAAATTCACGACCAAAGAAGTTGTCGCTCAATTTGCAGGTGTCTTGTCCTATGCAACCGATAACGGCAATTTTGCGAGCATGGCTGCCATTGGTGCAAAAGGTGTGCAAGGTGTTAAGGAACAAGTCTTTATCGAAGTTGGTGAAGAGGTGTATCACAAACATTTGGCTTCGGCGATTTATCCCGAAGCACGCGCACTTGTTGCTGCGCATATTGCACAAGGACATACCGTTGCCATTATTTCAGCCGCAACGCCGTATCAAGTCGAGCCTATTGCCCGTGATTTTGGCATCGGACACGTTATGTGTACGCGTATGGAAGTCGAAAATGGTGTTTTTACAGGTAATATCATCCAACCCGCTTGTTGGGGCGACGGAAAAGCATACGCTGCAAAAAAATTAGCAGAGGAGTTCGACCTTGATTTGAGCAAAAGTTTTTTCTATACCGATAGTGCAGAGGATATGCCGCTTCTTGAAATCGTGGGCAACCCTCGTCCAACGAATCCCGACGCCAAATTATCAGGTTTAGCCTTCAAAAACGATTGGCCTGTTTATCGTTTCGACGACGACGAACCTTCGCAAGTGACGAATGTATTACGGACAGGTTTGGCAGCAACGGTCTTTATTCCTGCTTTTCTTCAAGGTGTGACAAAAGGACTAATGAATATGTCTTTAGATGATGGCATTGATGCCATGATGGCAGGGGTTGGCGATTTTGGTACGGCAGCGGCGGGCATTCAATTGGCTGTGAAAGGCGAGGAACATCTTTGGGATAATCGTCCTTGTGTCTTTATTTTCAATCACCAAAGCAGTGCAGATGTTTTGATTGCCGCCAAATTGATTCGCAAAAAAGCGCGGGCGATTGCTAAAAAAGAATTGGAAAAGTTACCTATTTTAGGTCAAATGTTGAAAGCATCAGGAACGATATTTTTAGACCGCACCAATAGAGAAAAGTCAATTGAAGCCATGAAACCAGCCGTTGATAGCTTGAAAAATGGTACTTCTGTCATCATTTTTCCCGAAGGCACAAGGAGTTATGATTATACGTTGGGCAAATTCAAAAAAGGCGCTTTTCACCTCGCTATGGAAGCGGGTGTGCCACTTGTACCTGTCGTCATCAAAAATGCACACGACGCCATGCCCCGCGGCACATCCATCTTTAAACCGACTGCCATAGAGGTTGTCGTGTTGCCGCCTATTGATGTAAAAGATTGGACATTGGAAAACCTAAATGAGCGAATTGAAGGTGTACGCAGCTTATTTTTGAAAGAATTAGGGCAAACAGAATAATCAAAAAAATCAAAAATCATGGATAAAAAACTACGCATCGGCTTACTCGGCGGCGGTTCATGGGGAACAACAGTCGGTTCATTAACCGCTCGCAACAGCCCGACAATCTTATGGGCAAGAGACACACATTCTGTTGAAGACATCAACAAACACCACCGTAACGAAAAATACTTGCCCGGTGCCAAATTGAACGAATCGCTTAAAGCCACAACATCCATCAAAGAAGCTGTAAAAGATGCCGACGTCATCATCATGGGTATACCGTCGCACAGTTTTCGGCATGTTTTAGAAGAAGCAGCTCCTTATATCCGTCCCTGGGTGCCCATTGTCAGTTTAACAAAAGGCTTGGAACAAGGCACACGGATGCGCATGACTGAAATCATTGAAAACCTGATGCCCGGACATCCCGCGGGCATACTGACGGGTCCCAATTTAGCGAGAGAAATCATGGCAGGTCAGGCTGCGGCTGCGGTCATTGCGATGGTGGACAGTACTATTGCGAATGCGTTGCAAAAGGTTTTTCGTTCAGGTCTATTCCGTGTTTATACCAACGACGATGTCATTGGTTGCGAATTAGGTGGTGCATTAAAAAATGTCATTGCCATAGCCGTTGGCATGGGTGACGGTATAGGTGCTGGTGACAATACACGCGCCGCCGTTATCACGCGTGGATTAGCGGAATTGAACCGATTAGGTATCGCAATGGGCGGAAAACCGACCACTTTTGCAGGTTTGGCGGGTATGGGCGACTTGATAGCGACTTGTATAAGCCCCCTCAGTAGAAATCGGTCAGTGGGCGTTGAATTGGGCAAAGGACGAACCATTGATGCCATCATCAACGATATGTCTATGGTTGCCGAAGGTGTCAAAACGTGCAGCGTTGTCGTAGATTTAGCAAACCAGTACAATATTGAGATGCCTATCTCACAAGAAGTTTATCGTGTTGTGCATGAAGGCAATACGGCGATGGATGCGTTTCGAGGCTTGTTAAGGCATAAGATTGGGTCGGAAGCTGACCCGGGATGACCCCTCAGTATAAAAGTAAAAAACCTTGTAGAATACGAGCCTACAAGGTTTTTTTTCAATAACGTCTATAATTCCTATAAATCCGATGTCTATGACGATAAACAGGCGGCGGCGTTGAATAATAATACGGCACAGCAGGTCTTACAATAACACGCGGCGGTGGTGCTGAATATCGGTCATAAGGACGCTGATAATAATAAGGTGAACAAGACGAAAAAAACAGTGTTGCACCCAAGCAGAAAACAGCAATAATGAGTATCTTTTTCATGTTTTTTATAGTTTTATTATTTACTTATTTGACTATAAAATTAATGAAAAGTATAAAGAACAAAAAATGTTTAACCCTAATTTAACAGATTTTCAAGTGTGTTAAAGTTTTCTTATTGCTTGATTTTCAATATTTTAGTCTTACATATTGTATCCAAAATGCTTCAGCATTTTCTCATCGTCGCGCCAGTTCTCACGAACCTTAACCGTCATTTCCAAAAAGACTTTGGACTCTAAAAACGTTTCCATGTCTTTGCGGGCATCCATACCGAGTTTTTTCATCGCTGCGCCATTTTTACCAATCAGTATCAATTTCTGGTTCTCTCGTCCGACAAAAATAGTCGCCTTGATGCGGGCTAATTTCTCCCCCCGATTGGTTTCAGTTTCTTTGAATTCTTCAATAACGACTTCACAGGCGTAAGGTATTTCCTCTCTATAATTCAACAAAATCTTTTCTCTGATGATTTCAGCACAGAAAAACCGTTCAGGTCTGTCCGTCAATTGGTCTTTCGGATAATATTCTGGTCCTTCGGGCAAAGCCTCTTTAACAACTGAAAGCAACCCCTCAGTATTTTCTTTTCTCAAAGCAGAAATACGTATAACTTTTTGAAAATCAACCAATTGCTTTATTTGTTCCTCATATGCATCCATAACTGATCGCTCAAATTTGTCGGATTTATTCAACACCAAAAACTTGGGATAAGGGACGTTTTTAAGCCTTTGAATAATCGAATCTTCTGCATCAAACACCTCGCTCGGTTCGGTGACAAACAACATGATATCTGCATCTTCAAACGTCTCTTTTACAAAGGCATTCATCGCATCGTGCATCTTGTATGTCGGTTTGCGGACAAACCCGGGTGTATCTGAAAAGACAACTTGAAAATCATCACCATTCAAAATACCGATGATGCGGTGCCGCGTCGTCTGCGGTTTCGCTGTTATAATACTCATACGCTCACCCACAAGGGCGTTCAT
>JANMJN010000804.1:0-1632 GCA_031371355.1 Saprospiraceae bacterium | reverse complement strand
ATCGAACAGCCCGATGCCATCAAAGCTATTTTTGCAAAATATAGTACAAATGTTGCAAAAAAGGAAAATCCATTTATTCCAAATCAAGTTGTAGAGCCTGCCGACGAAAAATTATTGGATTCTGCCAGAAAAAAAGGGATTTTGTTGATGCCTGTTGCGCGACAAAGCAATTATTTACAAGCGAATTTTGTTTCAATTCCAAAGGCAGGGGATAAAGAGGTGGCGTTGCTTTTACCTTTTGCGCAGCAACTCGTTTGGTTGAAGTTGGGCAATACTAAAATAACGGATTCGGCGATGACTATGGTTTCTAAAATGACCCATTTGACCCGTTTGAGCCTTGAAAACACATCGCTTACCGATAAAGGCTTGGCTTATCTGACGACTTTAAGTCATTTGCAATACTTAAACATAGTCGGTACGAAGGTGACAAGCGATGGATTGCCCCCCCTCAGTAATTTGAGCGCATTAAAGCAAGTTTTTATGTTTAAAACAACGATTGCGCCCAATACTTTGAGTGTTTTACAACAAAAAATGCCACAAACGGTCTTTGATACAGGTGGTTATATCGTACCGAGTTGGGAATCGGATACAGCTGTTTTTAAAAAAGCAAAGTGAGGTATTATGTTCGGAGAACTTCGAAGTTCTCCAAATATGTACTATTGCTTCTGCAACACCTCGAAAGGGATGTCCATCAAAGGATAGGCTGCCCAACCGTTATAATTGTAGTGCCACCATTCTGAAGGCTCGACAGTGAAGCCATATTTTGTCATGACGGACTTCATCAACTCTCTGTTTTTCAAAGCCCTTTTGTTCTTAACGGGTGCATCTGCCCATGAGGCTTCAATGGAACTGTCGTAAGGCGTTGGCATTTTCAATTCTTTTCCTGTTTTTAGGTTAACCAACGTCATATCCAAAGCGCAACCGCGATTGTGCCTCGAACCACTCCATGGCGAAGCGACATAAAGCGAATCGGGGAAGCTTTCATAAAACTGAACGGTCACCGCATAAGGTCGGTAACCATCATATATTTTGATACCAATGCCTTGTGCATTGAGTTCTGCTTGTGCTTTTTGCAAAGCGAGGACAACGGGCAATCTGGCAAAGGCTTTTGCTTGCTTGTAAAAGACTTTTTTCAAGAAATTATTGGTTGTGGCATAGCGAATATCGAGGACGATGTTTGGAATACGGCTTTTAATTTCAATCAATGCATTGTTGCTGTCAACGGCAACGGAGTTTTGATAAGTGTCCAGATCACTGACGATACTGAGGGGGTAGCCGTATTTGTTTTTAGACTGTGCCATGAGTTGTATCGTCAGGGACAATAAGATTAATAAGGAGAAGATTTTGATTTTCATAAGTCTTTTTGCCATAAATATAAAACACTCTTGTTAAAAAACACATAGAATCATAGGTTACATAGTTTTAAGAACTTGATTTACAAGAATTTCTATGTGACCAATGATTCTATGTTTTAAAAAATAGCCTAAAAGTCTATTTATTCTTATAAGCCTTGTCCAAAAACTCATAACGTGCTTCATTCATCGCCTTAATCAACTTAGATTCTGTATTGATAACCATCACAGGTGGCGTAGGGTCTCCCGCTTTTATGACATCCCATTTAGGTAGTTTTTC
>JANMJN010000801.1:0-1952 GCA_031371355.1 Saprospiraceae bacterium | reverse complement strand
ACATACAGGTAAAATGACAGGGAGAAATGCAGATTTAAAATCTTTGATGTTCTCCTGTTTTTTAGATAATGAACGCGCAACAAAAAGCAGCAATGCAATTTTTGCAAAGTCGGATGTTTGAAATGAAAGCCCTACTATTGGCAACGTGAGCCAACGTGATGCCTCATTTAAATTTGTTCCGGTTAACAGTGTGAGCAATAGCAAAGGCGCTGCAACGATGATTGCAATTTTTGAAATGCGTGCATAAAAAGTGTAAGGCATACGATGTGTAAAATAGATTATCAAAAAACCAAACAGCATAATAATGCCATGCTTGAATAAATAGTATTCGGTATTGCCAGCCTGATATTTATACGCTAACGTACCTGTGCTGCTGTACACAGCAAGAATTGAAAAAATAGACAGCAGCACTACCACCAACCATATTTGCCGGTCGCCTTTGAAGTATGTTTCTATCCAACTCATTGGTTTGATGTTTGAAAGCCCCCTAGCCCCCAAAGGGGGAACAAGAGCCTGTTATAATTTAGTTATTGGGTAATTCACAATTTAAAATTCTTCTCAAATTAATATTCCCCCTTTGGGGGTTAGGGGGCTTTTTATAACGCTCTCACTGCCGCCTTAAATTGCCTTCCTCTGTCTTCGTAGTTTTTAAATAAATCAAAACTCGCGCAGCATGGCGACAATAAAACAACGTCTCCTTTTTTTCCAAATTTGTAAGATGCTTCTACTGCTGCACCGGCAGATTCAACATCTGCAATTTGTGGAACGATGTCTTTAAATGCTTTGTGAATTTTTTTGTTGTCTTTACCAAGACATATAATTGCTTTCACTTTTTCTTTTACCAAATCGCGCAGCATGTCATAGTCATTGCCTTTGTCAACGCCACCCATAATCCAGATTACGGGTTTTTGCATACTCTCTAAAGCAAACCATGCGCTGTTTACGTTAGTTGCTTTTGAATCATTGATAAAATCAATACCGTGAACGGTGTTTACAAATTCAAGGCGGTGTTCAGCATTACGAAAGTCAGAGAAACTGTCGCGAACGACTTCTTTACGAATGTCGAGGATACGCGCAGCTACGCCTGCAGCCATGCTGTTGTACAAATTGTGTTTGCCTTGTAAGGCGAGTTCGAAGATTGACATAGAGATTTGTTTTTTATTTATGTTCAGGTTAATTTGATTGTCTTTGATAAAGGCGTTCATTCCATCTTCTTTGTAAATAGAAAACGGAAACCAACGTGCCACAGGGTTGCGCTTTAAAACTTCTGCAGTAACAAGAGTGTCATCTGCACAATAGATAAATGCATCGTCAGCAGTTTGATTTTGTATGATGCGAAATTTTGAGTCAACGTATTTTTGCAATGAGTAATCGTAACGGTCAAGATGGTCAGGAGTAATATTTAGAAGTATGGCAATGTTTGCACGGAACTGATACATGTTGTCCAACTGAAAACTGCTTAGCTCCAAAACATAGTGGTCAAAATTTTCTTCTGCCACCTGCATGGCAAAACTTTTTCCAATGTTGCCGGCAAGCCCAACGTTGAGTCCTGCTTTTTTTAAGATGTGATGTGTAAGAAGTGTGGTGGTTGTTTTTCCGTTGGTGCCTGTTATGCAAATCATTTTTGCATTGGTATAGCGACATGCAAATTCTATTTCAGATAAAACAGGAATTTGTTTTGCACTAATTTTTTTTATGACATCAGCATTATCAGGAATGCCCGGGCTTTTCACTACTTCGGTTGCATTTAAAATAAATTCTTCTGAATGTTTTCCTTCTTCAAAATTTATGTTGCGTGTTTGCAATTCTTTTTTGTACTCGTCATTTATTTTTCCAAGGTCAGAAACAAAAACATCGTAGCCTTGCTTTTGTGCAAGCACTGCTGCGCCCACTCCGCTTTCGGCAGCACCGAGGATAACAACACGCCCCACCCCTGCCCTCCCCGTTGGGGA
>JANMJN010000746.1:0-4578 GCA_031371355.1 Saprospiraceae bacterium | reverse complement strand
CCAACCACCAACGATGGGAGCACGCTCAATTATGATGTAGAAAGATTTTCCTTTTTTCATCAGTTGATTGTCGCTCGAAAGGTCACGGACAAATTATCTATTCAGGTGGCACCAAGTCTTTCGCATCAGAATGCAGTAAGTGGCTATTATACAAAAAATGACAGCACCGGACAAGAAACTTTTAAAACCATGGAGTTTGATCATTTTGCGATATCTGTTGCCGCTCGATATAAAATTTCTGAAGTGACTTCGATTATCATGAATTATGATCAGCCTTTGACAAAACATGGGACTAATAACCCGAATCCGAATTTAGGATTTGGATTCGAGTTTAACACGAGTGGTCACAGTTTTCAGTTGTTTGCTACCAATTTCGGTTTACTTAATCAACAGCGCAACAATCTGTACAACAACAATAATCCATTTAAATACTCTGTATCAACAACAGATGAAAAAGGTGTTGTTACGAAAAAAGATGTTAAAGGTGGACAATTCCTTATTGGTTTTAATATCACAAGGTTGTTTAATTGACAATTGAGTATTTGTATAGAATTGATTGATTGTTTTAAAAGTTTTAATACTGTGATTAGTGGATTCGAAATAAATGTTTCATTATTCAAAATTCACTAAAAATACTGAGGGGGTAGGCATAACCCAAATATTTGTGCTTATGCCTGCTCTTATTAGTTTTATCAAACAAATTTTAATTAATTAACTTAAAACATTTAGAGATGAAAAAGATTTCAGTCGTTGCTCTCATTTTAACTGTATTTATGGCAACCAGTTTTGTTTTAAAATTTGATGGTGGAAATAAACCTTGGGCTGTTCCAGAAGCGGCTAAAAACAAAAAGAATCCTGTTGCTACCAGTGCAGCCTCTATTGCTGAAGGTAAAACCCTTTGGAATTTGCATTGTAAATCATGCCACGGCGCAAAAGGTTTAGGGGACGGTACTAAAGCAGCTCAACTTAAGACAGAACCGGGTAATTTTTCTTTAGCGGCTACACAAAGCCAGACAGATGGTTCTTTATTCTATAAAACATCTGAAGGTCGTGATGATATGCCATCTTTCAAAAAGAAAATTCCTGATGAAGATGATAGATGGAATGTTGTCAATTTTATGAGAACTTTAAAGAAATAAGTTTTCGTTAGTAATTGAAATAATAACATGGTTTTTTATTATCTAACACATAGCTTCATAGTCCACATAGGTTTTTTATAAAAACTTGAAAAACAATTAATTGCAAATAATTCTATGTGGGTTATGAGGCTATGTGTTTAATAAAAAAAGTCCATGTTACAATTTACTTGTTTCTATGTCGCTTTGAGACATAATTTCAAAGAAATAGACATTTTTCACTGGATTATGAATGCGTTTCAAAACGATTCTTCAAGTTTAACATCCAAGCTTTTTTTATTAACAATCAATTACACGACATCATGAAAAACTCTCTCCCTTCTTTACCATCAAGAAAAAAGTTTCTGCTGTGGAGTGCTGCTATTTTGGGTTCTGCGTCAATCTTAAAATTTGCAACAAAAACAAAGAAAAAAGAAACGGAAACTGTCAAAATGCTGACAGAAGACGGCAAACTCGTAGAAATAGATAAAGAACTCTTTGTCTCATCTGGAACAAAAATCAGCAATGCAGAATTGCAAAAATGGATTAAAAAATAAAACCAAGGACAATGAACGAATTTAATATAAATTCAAGAAGAGATTTTCTTCTGACAAGCATCCTCGCTACGGCGTGGGCAGGATGCAACAACGACAAACCCAATCCTTTCACCACAGAACAGAATGTTGCCCTTTCGGGCGAAAAAGTAAAGTTGTTGTCTGTCAGTGGTGATGTCATTGAAATTGATAAAGCTTTTCTGAAGCCGATTCCTGATATGCCTCACATATCCAATAAAGAGGAACGAAAAGGTATCCCAGGAAAAAAGTTTGTCATGGTCATTGACTTGGCACGTTGCAAAAATTTAAAAAAATGCCAAACGGCTTGTAATCACATGCATCAAGTTCATCCGGGTCAAAGCTGGATAAAAGTATTGGGTATGGAAGATGCCGACCACACCGCACCTTATTGGCAACCAACCACTTGTATGCACTGCGACGAACCGCCTTGCGTTAAAGTTTGTCCTGTTGATGCCACTTTTAAAAGAGAAGATGGTATAGTATTGATTGACAGCGACCGCTGCATCGGTTGTCGCTTCTGTATGGCAGCATGTCCGTATTCTACAAGGGTTTTTAATTGGGAAGAACCTGTTTTAACGCCCGAAGTTGCAGAACAACATTATTCATGTGAAACCAGTATGCCACAGAAAAAAGGAACGGTGGGCAAATGTGATTTCTGTCCCGACATGACCAGAAAAGGAGAATTGCCACATTGTGTTTCAGCTTGTCCGAACGGCGTATTTATGTTCGGCGATTTGAATGAAGATTCTGTGACCAATGGTGCAGAAACATTCCGTTTTAGCGAATTGATAAAAGATAAAGCGGGTTACAGACTGATGGAAGATTTGGGCACTAAACCCAGCGTCTATTATTTGCCGCCTGTCAACAGGAACTTCCCATATGAATCGGGCTTGGAAAGTAAAGGATAGTTGATAGTGGATAATGGATAGTTGAAAAGTACCCCCCTCAGTATATTTTTCCATTTTCTAATTTACACTATAAACTGCCCACAATGGTCTATCAACAATCCATTAATTATTAAATAATGACACGTGGAAAATCTAACTTCGTTAAACAGTGAACAAATAACCCGCGACCTCCTTCCTCAAGCGTTTGGGCGAAGAGGGAAAATATGGACGGGCATCCTTCTTTTTATCTGTCTTATTGGTGCTATTGCATATATCCGTCAATTAAAAGATGGCTTGGTGGTCACGAATATGAGGGACTATGTCTCATGGGGCATTTACATTTCCAACTTTGTTTTCTTTGTCGCTATTAGTTTGGTGGGTTCTTTGATAACGGCTATTTTCCGTTTAGCCAATATTCATTGGAGTACACCACTGACAAGGATTGCGGAGATTATTGCTGTCTCTGCCATTACTTTTGCTTCCTTGATTATCATCGTGGACATGGGACGACCTGAAAGGTTGTTCAATCTCTTCACTCATGGTCGGCTTCAATCACCCATTGTTTGGGACGTTATTGTTATCAGTACATATTTTGTCATCAGCGTTTTGCTGCTGTATTTGCCACTTTTGCCTGATTTAAAAATCATGAATGAACGGAAAGCGGACAATCCAAAGTGGTTGAACAAAATTTACCAATTTCTTGGTTCATTCTGGAAAGGCAGCGATGCGCAATTTAAAATCAGCTATAAGTCCATCATTTTATTGAGTATCATGATTATTCCTGTGGCGTTTTGTATTCACACAGTGACATCCTGGTTGTTTGCGACGACTTATCGTCCAGGTTGGGACAGTACTAACTTTGGTGCTTATTTTGTTTCGGGGGCTTTCTTAGTGGGTGCAGGTGCTGTTGTTGTGGCGATGTATGTTTTTCGCAGATATTACCATTTAGAAAAGTACATCACAGAAGACCACTTCAATCGGATGGGTAAAGCCGTTGTTTTACTGGCATTTCTTTATTTGTATTTCAATGTGAATGAATATTTGGTTCCTGCATTCAAAATGAAGAAATCGGAAGAAGCACATTTAACAGAACTCTTCACAGGCGAATTTGCGCCTTTGTTTTGGTTTGCTATTTTCGTCGGCATGATTATTCCGATATTCATCATGATGACCAAAAAAGGACGGAAGCCTTTACCAATGTTTATTGCGGGCATTATGGTGGTAGTCGGTGCTTGGTTTAAAAGATATTTGATTGTCACGCCCACATTATTGCACCCATTTTTACCGATGCAAGATGTGCCTGATAATTACAAATATTATTTTCCCAGTTGGGAAGAATGGGCAATTGCTATGGGTTCATTGGCTGGGGCACTGCTTGTCATTACTTTTTTTGTCAGAATATTTCCCATTATTCCTATTCACGAAACAATAATCGAACAAAATGAAAAAGATAAATCTAAATAAATGGACGTTACTGTTATTCATTCTTTCATCCATAGGCATAAATAACGCGCTTTTGGCACAAGACGATTCAATACCCGCTGTGCCGATAGTGAAATTGCATTATTTCAACAAAAATAACAGTATGCAATACCTATTGTTGGAAAGCACGCTGAAAAGAGGAAAAGTGTTTACGCCACAGAAGGGTAAAACCTACGACATATATCTCGATAGCAGCAAAGGGGATAATCTAATCGCTAAAGTGCAAACGGATGAAAATGGAAAAGCCAAAGCATTTTTACCCCCCTCAGTAAAAGCCGCTTGGGATGCTAAGCCACAGCATACTTTTATTGTCAATGAGGCTGGTGAAGAAGTTATTTCTGATTATATTATCACAAAAGCAAAAATCACGTTGGATACTTCCAGCACAGATGATATGAGAAATATCACTGTTACGGTCATGCAATTTGAAAAAAACGCTTGGGTTCCAGCAAAAGATGTGGAAATGAAAGTCGGTATCCAACGTCTTGGCGGCATCCTTTCTGCGGGCGATGAACAAAC
>JANMJN010001072.1:0-1825 GCA_031371355.1 Saprospiraceae bacterium | reverse complement strand
GATGACGACACCTTCGATTTTTGTGCCGCCCAAGTCAATTCCAAATAGTGGTTGATTCATTCTTGTTTTTTTTTAGTCCCAAAAATAGTAAAGTCGCTCTATTTATTTTCAAAAAAATTGGTTTGATACAAAATATCGAATTTGTCTTTTTTTAGATAAAAAAAACTTAATTTTGTCAAATACTAAAACAATTTACTATTAAAGTTGCTATTTCTACACGTTTTAAAATAAAATCACAATGACCAAACCAGACTTCATACACAGCATTCGACAACTCATCGCAGATGGTAAAACCAATGAAGCGCTCGCTATTATGCGCGCAAATGTGGGCAACTTTGACCCTTCATTGGTAACAGATGCGACATTACTGGAAGGTCGCTATACCAACGCTTTTAATGACTTCGCCTTGAAAGGCATCTTGCCACGCGAAGAATACGACCGTACAGTGGCTCAAATTAACTACGCTTTACTTGAAATTATTGAAAATTTAGAAAAATCAGCCTCTCTCAATACAGGCACTGCAAAAAATAAAAACAGTGGACGGATTTTGCACAACATACCAGGCATGATGCCTGTCGGCAAAGAACGCCGTTGCATCGTCCGCATCGCTTACGACGATGAAACCTTGCTCCGCGATTTAACCGTTGATGAAAATATGACGATTGAAAACGTCCGAATTGCCGAAGTCATGGGTGTCGAATTGGTTGATTTCAACGAAACGCCTGCGTTTAGCATCCGAACCATTACAGAAGAAGAGCAATTTATCAGTAGTGACGACTATACGCAATGGCTTTTTATGGTAAAAGCCTTGCGCGAAGGCAAGTTCCCATTGACTTTGAAGGTGTCCGTCATCGAGGAAGTAAATGGCAAAGAGCGCAAACGCGACATCGTTTTGGAAAAAGAAGTGTTCATCATCAGCCAAATCGAGCAGCCCGCTGCCGCTCCTGCAAGCGAAGTCGTGGTACAACCTTCTGCAATGCATTTTGAAGACACAACGATTCATCTTAACTACGTGACGACTGAGACGAACAGAGCTGCTGCTGCGACGTCACCCGCATCGAAACGTTTTTCGTTTTCGGGCATCGCCTCAACAATAGCCGTTATTGCAGTGGCTTTGACGGGTTGGGTCACTTTTCAGACGTTCAAGACATCGCCAAATCCAAATGTCATCATTGTAGATACTGATAAAAGTGGTCAAAATGGCACTAAACCAAAACCCTTCCCAGTCGTAACGGACTCTATTACAAAAGTCGAAGAAACGCCGATATATAAAGAAAAAATCAATGAACAAATCGCTGCTAATGAGCCTAAAACAAATCCAAATAATCAAACAACACCCTCTTCACAAGGAACACCTATTAAAAAAGGGACCCCTAAAAATGATATTGCCGCTTCGCCTAAAGCCGCCAAACCTGAATTGCAAGCCCTGCCCAATAATAAGAGCAATGATTTGTTGAAAAAAAACAGCGATAAGGGGAATGCAAGCGGTAGTAAGGGGAAACCAATTAAAAAGAACCCGAAGGATACCAAACCTATAACTAAATCAGACACAACGCTGACACCAAAGACAGAACCAACAACACAACCTAAAATTACAATTGGCGATATAAAAATAGTGCCGTCAACGGGTGGGACGACTTCGGCAACAGAGCCAGAAGTAAAAACCTTTAAAGTACGCCTAATTCTAAAAGGGCAGATGAGGAAAGCTGAAATTTTCGTTGATGGACAATCTGTTGATCAATATTTGAAAAAAAATATTTGGGGCACCCCTCAGTATATCGAGTTCAAATCGAGTAAAGAACGGCATACCATTACTTTCAAAAGT
>JANMJN010000733.1:0-6063 GCA_031371355.1 Saprospiraceae bacterium | reverse complement strand
CAACTCCTTGAAAAAAGGTAGGCTTTTGGTCAGAATGACATACGGCGGTGTCGCATCACGTCCTGCTTCAATATAACCTTCAACAACTATTTCTTCAGAAATAGTGGGTAAATCGGGGACAAATTCTTTTTCGCAAGCGATAAAACTTGTTGTTACAAGGGCGATAAACAGTAAGGGTTTGATTTTCATATCCTCATTATTGAAAATGGTTAAACACATTTTAGTCGTCTTTTTTACATTGGTAGAAACGTTTTAGTCGTCTTTTTGTTGGAAACTTTAAGATGTGAAACCGATTTCACTAAAAAAAGTGTTCATTAAAAACGTTTTTCAACCCCCTCAGTAAAAATCCTTTTACCCCTAAAATTGCCTATCCAACTCAATCTTTTGCGGTGGAGCAACATTTATGGGAACGGTTTCGACCTCAAAATTGCCGCCTTCTAAACCAAAATCTATGGCAGGTGGCACAGCAATGTTTTTAAGGAATCGATACGTCCGGACAATGAATTGCTCGAAAGGAGACAGCGCATCGTCGGCAGAAACGCGGCTGTTGAGCAATATGAATTTAAAGTCAGCAGGAATGTCATAACGGCGCAGGCTCGGATAGTGGCTGCGCTCGTCAACCTCTCCTTTTGCTTGCATTTTATAGACAATTTCCTTGAAAACACGGTTAATTTTATGTTCAACCTTGAATCCAAATTTGAGATTGACATAAAAAACTTTGCCTTCAACAATCGGATGAACGACCACTTTTTTGGTATAAGGAACATCCGTTATCGTCACATGGACAAACCAATAGATGTCTGCCCGTTTAGGTTTTTTCTTAAAAATAGAATATAAAATATTAGAATCAATCTTTTTTTCATCGTCCGACATTGTCATATAAACGAGGTTCGTCGCCGTTCGAGGAATGGTCGTATCTGCCATAACATCTTTCAGAATGGGGAGAAACGTCTCAAATGGTACAAAATTGGCGTGTTTTTTCCGAATCTGTTGTCCACGCCAATACACAAAAACGCCAAAAAAAATAACCGCTGCAATGCCCAATGTGTACCAGCCACCCAATGCCAATTTATGCAGATTGGCTAACAAAAACATGATTTCAAAACCGCCGAAGACCAAGCCAATGACAACAGCGCGGCGTAAGGATTGGTTGCGCATGTGGACAAAATGAAGGAGGAGCGAGGAGGTCATAATCATGTCAATCACGATAGCTAAGCCATAAGCCTGTTCCATGTTCGATGATTGTTCAAAAATTAAAACAGTCGTTAAACACCCGCCGAGTAAAAACCAATTTAATAGGGGCAAATAGACCTGTCCACGCATTTGGGCAGGATAACTGACCTTCATATTGAACCATAATTTCAACTTTATGGCTTCGTTGACCATCGTAAACACGCCAGCAATCAAGGCTTCGCTGACAATGATGGCGACAACGACCCCTAAAACAACCATAAAGGACACCCAACTTTCGGGCAACATAGCAAAGAAAACACCTACATCTGTCACCATTTCAGGCAGTTTTTGCCCTTGATATTGGAGCACCCACGCACCTTGTCCCAAGTAATTGAGCATCAAACAAGGTAATACGATGAGCCACGCCCAACGGATATTGTTTTTGCCACATCGTCCCAAATCAGAATACAAAGCCTCGCAGCCTGTGGTACAAAGAAAAACAGCACCTAACAACAAAAATCCTGTTAAACCAGTGGTACTACTGTGATAATTTAGGACAAATTTGATGGCATACAATGGATTCAAAGCGGCTAATACTGAGGGGTCTTGCAATACATGACTCAAACCGATGCCGCCAATGACACAGAACCAAACGAGCATGATGTAACCAAACCATTTTGCTAAAAGTTGTGCGCCAAACTGCTGCCAAACGAAAATAACAATGAGAATACCAACAACGATGGGCAATGTTTCTAATTCAGGGTAAAGACGCAAGCTACCTTCAACGGCTGCGGAAACACTGATAGCAGGTGTCAATACACCATCTGCAATCAACGTTGCACATCCAATCATCGCTGGGAAAATTGCCCATCTTGCCCGATAACGCCTTACCCGCGCATACAAAGCAAAGATACCGCCCTCCCCTCGATTGTCCGCTTTGAGGGCTAAATAGACGTATTTGAAGGATGTAATGAATATTAAAGTCCAAAAAATGCAGGACAAACTGCCATAGATGAGTTCAGGCGAGACGTAATCATCGCCAATGATGGCTTTGAGAACATAGAGTGGTGAGGTACCAATATCGCCGAAAATGAAACCCAAGGCGATAAGCAGCCCCGTTGCAGTGGGTTTTCGACCTTCTTTAGGAGAAGCCATTTTTCTTTTTTCTTTTTCTTTTTATCAAAACAGAGGTCAAAAATATGAAGTATGAAATATAAAACTATTCTTACATCACATTTCATTAATCCAATATTTCAAACTTGGTATAAGGCACCAACGCCTTCGGGATTCTGACCCCCTCAGTCGTCTGGTGATTTTCAAGTATAGAGGCAATAATACGTGGCAAAGCAAGGGCAGAACCATTTAAGGTATGCACCAGTTGCGTTTTGCCGTTGGCATCTCGGTAGCGGCATTTCATACGATTGGCTTGAAAAGTCTCAAAATTGGACACTGAACTGACCTCTAACCATCGTTTTTGCGCCGCAGACCATGCTTCAAAATCATAAGTCATGGCAGAAGCATTGCCCATATCGCCGCCACATAATTTGAGGATGCGATAAGGCAATTCGAGTTTTGCCATCAAACCTTTGATGTGTTCGACCATTTCTAAAAGCGTATCATAGCTTTTTTCTGGATGTGTAAACTGTACGATTTCAACCTTATCGAATTGATGAACCCGATTTAAGCCCCTGACATGCGCGCCGTAACTGCCAGCCTCGCGGCGGAAACACTGCGAATAAGCACAAAAACGTATCGGCAACTCTTTCTCCGTCAAAATGACATCGCGTAATATATTCGTTACAGGCACTTCTGCCGTTGGAATCATGTATAAATCGTCTAAAGGCATATAATACATCTGCGCTTCTTTGTCTGGTATTTGACCCGTGCCACGTGCTGATGCTTCGTTGACCATCAACGGTGGAACAATTTCTTCGTAACCAGCCGCCGCCGCTTCATCGAGGAAAAACTGAATCAAGGCACGTACCAATTTAGCCCCTTTTCCTCTAAAAACAGGGAAACCTGCGCCCGTCAGTTTGACACCTAATTCGAGGTCAAAAATTGGATACTTCTGTGCAATTTCCCAATGCGGCAAGGCATCAGCAGCGAGTTGCGGCAGTTCCTCTTGCGCTAAAAACCAGATTTCATTGTCTTCTGCTACCTTGCCAAAAGGAACCGTTTCGTTAGGAATATTGGGTAAAGACAAAAGAATATCGTCCAAAGCCGTGATGGTTTCGGTGGCAGTATTTTCAAGGATTTTTGTTTTTTCTTTCAGTTCAGCAACTTGTGCTTTCAAAATACCCCCCTCAGTATGATTGCCCAATTTCATCGTTTCGCCTACTTTTTTGGACAATTGTTTGATTTCTGCCAGCGTTGCGTCGAGTTCAGTTTGGGTGGAACGACGTGTATTATCGAGTGTCAACACCGTATTAACAGTGTTTTCGATGGCATCATCTGCCCAATTTCGTTTTTTTAGACCTTGCACAACGCGGTCTTTCTGTTCTCTGAAAAAAGCTAATTGTAACATAATGGAATACTTTTTTAAAATTTTGGCAAATATAGGCTTTGATAAATAAAATAAAGTGTATTTTTGCCGCACAAAACACAATAAAGAAAATCACCCCGATTCATAACATTCTTAGGTTTGATACGTTTAACTGGTAGATTTGTTATTAATCCAACTCCTTCGGAAAATTCTTTCAAGAACGTCTTAGTCGTTTCACTATCTGAAGTCCTCTTTTTCTTTCAAACTAATTTACTGATTGTCAATAATTTAAGCTCAACTGTAGCCTACTTGAAAACCAATCTTTATTTGCTCGAGCATATAGCGAAACAGAACTAATTAGTTCGTTCTAAGCCAAAACTTTGACATTACGTAAGTCTTATCAGAGTGAGTATAAAACAAAAAACATTCTCTTTTTCGAGTTCTCGGAATAAAATTTCAAAAAAAAATCTCCTTTTCATTTAGGATTTTAATAAAGATGCCTAAAAAACAGAACCCAGATTCAATAACAATGCACAATAATTTTCAGTCGGTTTTCAATATCATTGACCGACAACATTTTCAAAACAAACCACCAGCAACTTTAACGACTTTTACCTCAAATCAATTAAACTTCAAACTTTTAAATTTATCAATATTACACAAATTAATATGAAGTACGACATTTTGCAACTGAATGAGATGTTAGTCGGCGAACTCAAAGAAATTGCTGACCGCATTGGTGTTGCTGATTTCAAAAAACTCGGTAAACAAGACTTGATTTATCGCATTCTCGATGCACAAGCTTTGAATGCAACGCCAGATAAGACAAATGAAGAAATTCTCGTAGATGACAATACGCCTTACGAGAAAATCCCGACTGGTACAAAAATCGAGAAACGCCCGCGCAAACGCCTCAGCGGTGATGAAAAACCGGAACGGAAAGAAACGGCAAAACCAGCACCGCGTTTTGATATTCCTTCAAAACCTGAACGCTCTGCGAAATCTAATAGATCAGAAATGCCTCGTTTTGAACCACCTGTTGAAGATGAGGATGAAAATGCGCCACCAGCTTACGAAATACCCGATGATGATGACGATGATTATGTAAACCCTGCGCTCATCGAGTTCGACGAACCCATTGTTTTGGAACCTCGTCGCGATAAAAAGAACAACCGCCGCAATGATTCCGACGAGACTGCGTCCAATACACCGCGTTATAATATAGATCTCGATGGTGTTGTAGAAGGTGAAGGCGTGCTCGAAATGATGCAAGATGGTTATGGCTTCCTTCGTTCTGCGGATTATAATTATACAACTTCGCCCGATGACATTTACGTTTCGCCAAGTCAAATCAAGCTTTTTGGCTTGAAAACAGGTGATTCTGTACGCGGTGCCATTCGTCCACCAAAAGAAGGTGAAAAATATTTTGCTTTGCTTCGCGTCTCTAAAATCAATGGACTTGACCCGATTGATGTGCGTGACCGTGTACCTTTCGACTATTTGACGCCGTTATTTCCTAACGAGAAGTTTACTTTAAGTATCTCTCCTTCTGGGCGTGATTTTTCAAATCGGGTTATTGACCTTTTTACACCCATCGGTAAGGGACAACGTGGTTTGATTGTGGCGCAACCAAAAACGGGTAAAACCTTCCTTTTGAAGGACATTGCCAACGCCATTGCTAAAAATCACCCCGAATGTTACATGATTGTATTGCTCATTGACGAACGTCCAGAGGAGGTTACAGATATGAAACGTTCGGTCAAAGCAGAGGTTGTTGCTTCGACTTTTGATGAAGCGGCAGAAAACCACGTCCGTGTTGCCAATATCGTTTTGGAAAAAGCCAAACGGTTGGTGGAATGCGGTCACGATGTTATCATTTTGCTCGACTCTATTACCCGTCTGGCACGTGCTTACAATACCGTTGCACCTGCCAGTGGCAAAGTCCTTTCGGGTGGTGTGGAAGCCAATGCGCTTCAAAAACCTAAAAAATTCTTTGGTGCTGCACGTAAAATTGAATTTGGCGGCTCATTGACGATTCTGGCAACGGCTTTGGTGGATACCGGTTCAAAAATGGACAGCGTTATCTTTGAAGAATTTAAAGGTACTGGCAACATGGAATTGTCACTCGACCGTACTTTGGCGAACAAGCGTATGTACCCAGCCATCAACGTCAACGGTTCTTCTACTCGCCGCGACGATTTGTTACAAGACAAAGACACCGTTCAACGCCTCTTCATCCTCCGCAATCACTTGTCGGATATGAAGCCTGACGAAGCCTTCGAGTTTTTACAAAAACACATGCTCCATACATCCTCTAACGAAGAGTTTTTGAACTCAATGAATGGAGGTAGATAGAAATACCCCCTCAGTATTTCCATAAAAAAACAGCCGTCGCCGCGCCTTTTGCG
>JANMJN010000723.1:0-2809 GCA_031371355.1 Saprospiraceae bacterium | reverse complement strand
CACCGCCGACGCGCTCGTCTAAGAAGTAGCTTCGGCCGGCGGCCCGCTCGCGACGAAGTCGCGGCGGCGTACCAGCACGAACGCGAGCACTGCGCCGACGAACGCGACGATCGCCGCGACGAGCAGGATCTCGTCGAGCCCGCTGATGAACGCGGCCCGCGCACGCAAACCGTTGTCATTGAAGCCTGGGGTCAGAATGCGAACTATGTGCCGAATCGTTATGCTTTTGGAAAACAGTATGTATTGGATTGCGGTGGCAGTGAAGTTGTTTGGAACGACAAAAAGCCTTACGTTATTTATGGCATTTTGGGCATCGCCAATGGCACTTTGCGCTTGCCTGCGGGTACACATATATATGTGCATGGCGGTATCGTGCGGACACAAGACTCTGTTGTCTATAGAGATGGTATATTATATGTATTTGACAATGCCAATATTGTTTCAGAAGGAACGATAGACAAACCTGTTATCATTGAAAGTGACCGTTTAGAAAAAGAATTTGTGGACGAAATAGACCAATGGACGGGCATCATTTTGGCGCAACGCAGTAAAGGTAATGCGATGATAAATACCATAATTCGCAACTCTCGCGTAGGTATTCGGGTGGATTCGGCAGCGAGTTTGTCCTTGAAATCATGTAAAATTTACAACACCGCTTCGAGTGGGCTTTTAGCTATTCATGCGAATATTACGGCAGAAAACTGTCTTTTTTATAATAATTATGTCAATAATGTGCAAATTGAATATGGTGGCGACTACAATTTTACCTACTGCACTTTGGCAAGTTTTGGCTCAAAAGACCCTGCACTGAGTGCTAATAATGTTTATTGCTATGAACGAAATGCGCTTGGCGGTTGCACGCTCGGCAAAGCATACCCCCTCAGTATGACGCTGAAAAATTGCATTGTTTATGGTTCAAAAGAAGATGAAGTCAGCCTGTTTGATGGGACAACAACACCTACAACGGATTTTAATTTTGCTTTTCAAAACTGCATTGTTCGCGTCAAGGATTTATTGAAAACAGACAATTTTCCTAAGTTTTTGACCGATAATTGTAAGGATTGCATCAACGCCCCTTCATCAGCAAAAGTTTTTAGAAAACCGAGTGGTAGCGATTATCATCTCGATACTTTGTCAATTGCAGAGCAGAAAGCATTACCTATCTCATTGATTCCAAAGGATTTAGATAATAAATTGCGCGATGTGGCAAAGCCTGATATAGGGTGTTATGAGTTTTATCCAAAGTAAATATGAAATATGAATTATGAAATATGAAGTATGAAAATAAGGGTTAATTTTGCAGCCATTTTCAACAATGATGAAGTTTTGAGCAAACAAAGGCGGATTTCAATCGTAATAATCAGCATTATTCAATAAAAAATAATCAATAAGAATATGTATCGTACGCATACCTGCGGTCAACTCCGCATTTCAGATGTAGAAAAAACCGTCGCATTAAGCGGTTGGGTGGACGCTTCCCGTGCTTTTGGTCCCATAACTTTCGTGGATTTGCGCGACCGCTACGGCATTACGCAAGTCGTTTTTGAAAATAACGAAGCCCTCAATAAGCAGGCAATGACGTTGGGACGTGAGTTTGTCGTTAAAATTGAAGGCACTGTGCGTGAGCGGACAGCTAAAAATGCCAACCGTCCTACGGGCGATATTGAGATCGTGGCAACGAGTTTGGAAGTTTTGAACATCTCAAAAACACCGCCTTTTACCATAAAAGATGAAACAGACGGAGGTGACGACATCCGCATGAAATATCGTTATTTGGACTTGCGTCGTGGTTCGGTGCAAAAAAACCTGATTTTTCGGTCAAATGTAGCAATTGAAACACGTAAATACTTGGCAAATGAGAGCTTTATCGAGGTCGAAACGCCCAATTTGATAAAATCAACACCAGAGGGCGCGCGCGATTTCGTTGTGCCAAGCCGTATGAACGCAGGACAGTTTTATGCTTTGCCGCAATCGCCACAGACGTTTAAGCAATTGTTGATGGTGTCGGGTTTTGACAAATATTTCCAAATTGTCAAGTGTTTTCGCGATGAAGACTTGCGGGCTGACCGTCAACCTGAATTTACACAGATTGACTGTGAAATGTCGTTTGTGACGCAAGAAGATATTTTGAATACCTTTGAAGGTTTGACAAAACACCTATTCAAAACGTGTTTGAACGTTGATTTACCCGATTTTCCACGTATGACATATGACGAAGCGGCTTCTCGTTACGGTTCTGACAAGCCCGATGTGCGTTTCGGAATGGAGTTCGTTGAATTGAACGACTTGGCAAAAGGCAAAGGTTTCCCTGTTTTTGATGGTGCAGAGTTGGTTGTGGCTATCAATACTGAGGGGGTCGCCTCGACGTATTCAAACAAGACGATTAATGAATTGACTGATTGGGTGAAACGCCCTCAAGTAGGCGCAAAGGGTTTGGCTTATGTGAAGTTTGAAGAAGACGGCACCATCAAATCGCCTTTGTCGAAATTTTATTCTGAAGAAGATTTCAAGGCTTGGGCAGAGAAATGTGGTGCAAAAAAAGGCGACATCATCTTCATTTTGTCGGGCGAAACCGAAAAAACACGTAAGCAATTGAGCGAATTGCGCTTGGAATTGGGCAATCGTCAAGGTTTGCGCAACCCCTCAGTATTCAAACCGCTTTGGGTCGTTGACTTTCCGCTTTTGGAATGGGACGAGGAAACGCAGCGTTTTTATGCGATGCACCACCCTTTCACTTCACCAAAACGCGAACAAATCTCTTCCATGCTCAATGGCGACCACGAAACGATGAAAAACCTCCGTGCCGATG
>JANMJN010000720.1:0-2184 GCA_031371355.1 Saprospiraceae bacterium | reverse complement strand
GTCTTATCACAGAAGCAGACTGGAGCAAATGGAAAGAATCAGAGTTGATACCTTATATAGATGTCATTTTCGAAGCTTTTGGAACAAACAGAATTATGTACGGCTCTGATTGGCCCGTTTGTTTGTTAGCTGGCACCTATGAAAAACAGCTTTCTGTTGTCACAAATTATATTTCTAAGTTAACCCCTTATGAGCAAAAAAAAATAATGGGCTTAAACGCGCAAAGATTCTACAATTTATGAAATCGCTCATTTTAGAAAAACCATTTGTATTTCAATACCAGCAAGCCGCCTTTGATGCGACCCTTGCACCACATGAAGTATTGTTAAAAATCCACAATATTGGTATTTGTGGTACAGATTATCATGCTTTTCGAGGCAATCAACCGTTTTTTTCCTATCCACGCCGTTTGGGACATGAGTTGGGGGCAGAAATTGTAGCTGTTGGCGATGCAGTGGATACTCAAAAGTACCCCCTCAGTAGTCGCGTCTCCGTTGAGCCTTATTTGCATTGCGGCACATGTTCAGCGTGTCGGCGTGGCAAGACGAATTGTTGCGAAACGCTCCAAGTTTTGGGCGTACATACTGAGGGGGGTATGACGGAATACATAAAAGTGCCCGCATCAAAAGTGCATATTTCAACAAAACTGACTTATGAGCAATTGGCTTTGGTTGAGACTTTGGCAATCGGTTGTCACGCTGTTGAACGGGCAGCGATTGAACCCACAGATATTGTCTTAGTGATTGGTGCAGGACCCATTGGCTTATCGGTTATTGAGTTTGCGCGATTGAAAGGTGCGACGGTTTTTGTCATGGATAGAGATGCCAACAGATTGGCTTTTTGTAGTGATACTTACCAAGTCAAAACGATTTTAGCAACTTCGGAAGGCTTTGATTTACAAGACTTTATGCCCGAGAAACCCGCCATCATTTTTGATGCCACAGGCAATGAACACTCTATGAATCAGACCATTACGATGGTTTCAAACGGCGGGAAAATCGTTTTTGTCGGCTTACATTTGAGCCATGTTGTTTTCAAAGATACCGATTTTCATAGGCGGGAAATAACGCTTTTATCGTCGAGAAATGCCTTACCTTCGGATTTCGCGTTTATCATCAAAAACATGGAACTCGGCGTGATTGATACGACAAAATGGATAACACATCGGGCAAATTTTGATGATATGGTGGAGCAGTTTGAGACTTGGTTGAAGCCTGAAAGTCGGGTGATAAAGGCGGTTATTAAGTTATAATTAGGAACTCAACTTTGCTTACATATTTGTAAAACAATGATTTTTAAATGAAAAATAGGACTCTAATTTTATTATTTACCCTTTGTTCATTTGCTGTAAAAGCAGATACGATTGATTTTTGGCACGTTTACTATAATGGTCGTTTGATTAAACAATGTAATGGATTTGGAACTTGTGAATTGACTTTGAAATCAAAAAGAGTAAAAAGTATTGATTCTCTTTCATTTATGTATTGTAGAGATACTAGATGTTCTGAGTGTCAAACAACAATTAGCATTGAGGACAAAAAAGGCATATCTATCTTAGAAGGAAAGGGCATTGGAACATGTAATCCTATCAAATTTTCAGTAAGAGATATTTTAGCCCATAATGCAAGAGGAGAACCTTTTCTCGTTTTCTACAACGGAGAGATACATCCCAAATACAAAAGCCAATACAAACAGAAGAAAATTTTCATGGTCAAAATTTGTTTTGACGATTAAATTAAAAATACTACGAGGAAAAATTCATCATTTATCATTCATATTTCATCATTAAAATAATGGATTTAAACTTAAAAAACAAAGTCATCATCGTCACAGGCGGTGCAAAAGGTATCGGCGAAGGCATCTCGGAAGTGCTCGCTACTGAGGGGGCGATTGTTGCCATCGTCGGACGCAATGAAGCGGATAATCAACTAACCGTTGATAAAATAAAAGCGATGCGCGGCAAGACTTTTTCTGTTGTTGCAGAATTAACGAAGCCCAAAGACTGTCAAAAAGCCGTCGAAAAGGTCGTTAAAAAATACGGACGTATTGACGGGTTGGTCAATAATGCAGGTGTCAATGACGGTGTTGGGCTTGAAAATGGCAATTACGAGCGATTTGTCGCTTCGTTGCACAGCAATTTGATTCACTATTACCTCATGGCGCATCATGCCCTCCCCTATCTGA
>JANMJN010000714.1:0-1550 GCA_031371355.1 Saprospiraceae bacterium | reverse complement strand
TGCAAAAGTCGTGACGAATTGGGAAATGAAACGGTATTTTGAGATTGTTTGATTTTGAATTTAAACACATAGGAACATAGGGTTTTCACATGAGGACACAAAGTTCTATGTTATCTATGTGAAAACCTTATGTCCCTATGTGGTAAAATCAATTTTATACTGAGGGGGGTAGTTTTGACCATTTTTAATTTTAAAAGCAGATAAAAAGTATGATTTCACAGTTCAATTTTCCAACCACTATTCGTTTTGGCGCAGGTGTCGTAAAAGAGTTGGCAGATTATTTAAAGAAAAATAACTTGTCAAGACCCCTCGTGGTAACAGACCAGAATGTGCGGGAGTTAGCGTTTTTCAAAAGCATCCTATCGGATTTAACAAATGCGGGGCTAAAAGCCGAAATATTCTCCGATATTCATAAAAATCCAGTCAAATCTGACGTTTACAAAGGGGCAGAAGCCTATGATGATGCCAAGAGTGATTGTATTGTGGGTGTCGGGGGCGGGGCGGCTTTAGATGTCGCTCGGGCGATATTGTTGCGCATCAATCACCGCGAGGATTTGTTCAAATACGACGATTTGATAGGTGGCGATGTGTATGTCACCCATGATGTGCCTCATTTTGTCACCGTTCCGACAACAGCAGGAACAGGCAGCGAGGTTGGCAGAAGTGCCATCATTGCCGACGACGAAACCCACCAAAAAAAGATATTGTTTTCACCCAAACTCTTGGCTAAAATCGTTTTTGCAGACCCGATGCTCACAATGGAGTTACCCGATTTCATTACGGCGGCTACCGGTATGGATGCTTTGACGCACAATATGGAAGCCTTTTTGGCTAAAAACTATCACCCGATTTGTGATGGCATTGCCTTAGAAGGTATGCGCTTGATACATGAATCGCTGGAAACAGCAACGAATAATCCAGATTTGGCATCGCGGAGTAAAATGCTGTTGGGTTCAATGATGGGCGCTATTGCTTTTCAAAAAGGCTTGGGCGTGGTACATTCATTGGCGCATCCGCTTTCGTCGCTTTTGGATACGCATCATGGTTTAGCCAATGCCGTGAATATTCCTTACGGTATGCAGTTTAATATTGCCGGCAATGAGGAGAAATTTAGGCGAATTGCCCAAACTCTGGACTTGAAAAGTCTTACGGGTGAAGCGGTTGTATCGTATTTATTTGACCTAAATACCCGCATCAATATTCCGCACACGCTTAGTGCCATAGGTGTCAAGATGGAACATGTTGAGAAGCTCGCAGACTTGGCGTATGCTGATTTTGCACATCCCAACAACCCGAAACCCGTCAGTACCACGCCGTCGCACAAAGCCACATCTTCAAAATTATTGCGGTCATAAGACAATTCAATAATTTCAATATCATCCTGTCCTTTTATCCATCGTGGATAATTAGCATAATTGGTTTCTGACTGTGTAATACCTATTTTTAGTGCCATAAAGTAATGGTGAATATTTTAATGGTGACTGGTGAATGGTGAATGGTGAATATTGCACAAATATTTGACTATCAGTCATTTATAAGGCTTGCAAATA
>JANMJN010000707.1:0-1854 GCA_031371355.1 Saprospiraceae bacterium | reverse complement strand
TGCAAAAGTGCTATCCAACTCTAAAGCGATTCTCACGGCTTCGCTTTGAAACTCGTACCATGTTTTTTCATCGGAAGCTCCGCGTAAAATGAATAATTCAGGAAATAAGCCGACAACAGGCAAACCTACCTTTGTTTGCATCTTTTCGCCTTTGTTGAATCCATACTCAATAGAATACTCAAATGACATTTCATTTTGTTCTAAAGCAGTATGCAATTGATTCAAGCACTTTTCATCATTGAGCAAATCGCGCATTTCATTTACCCTTAAATCAACCGAATAATCAAAAGGATTTTCGGGTAAAATGATAATCGGACGTGTCCAATTTTGCAATAATTCGAGATTTTGAACTAAGACTTTTCTTATTTTGATTTCTCGAACCATCGTACTGATGGTGTTTGTCAGTATGATTCCACAAAGAAAACACCCAACCGCGAAAAGCACCAACATTTCTCCATCTTCAAAAGCATCTACAAAATCAATATAAAAAGGTATGAGTGAAGCGACACAGCCACCAATGAGAGCTGTCGTTGCTTTTTTTGCCTCGACCTCTTGTAACTTTGGTTGCTCGTTTAATAGAAAGTTGTACCGTTCAGTTACCCAATCTTGTTCTGTCCGTACAACTATATCTGTTTGAATATCTATGTTTTTTGACATTTTTTGAACGTTTTTGATGAATTAATGACGCACAAATATTTGAAAATCAAATACTTGCATGTCAAAGTGATTTTTTTGACATTTTTTGGATAGGGGTAGGGGAAAGAGGTATTTCCTTTGCGCCCTCGCCTATTTTTGTCAAAAATTCATCAAATACTTTTCTGAAAAATGCCACGTATGTACGCGAATATTCGCAACCGTTTTTACGAAGCTCTACGATTGTTAAAGGAATCGTTAGACCTTTTGACCAGGCACGTTTTGCAATAATAACCGCATCCTGGTTCACACTTGGGTACTGTAATAAAATCGTGTCCAGTTCTGCTTTCTGTAATCTTGCGTCTTTGAGGTTCATTAAGTCAACCTCAATACCATCCTTTGTTTCAGACGTTTTTTGCAGCGATACCCCCGCACTTGTTAACTTTGGTTCATAGCCTTGTGGCACGACAACCGTAGTGTTTTTTACTGAGGGGGTAGGCTTCGCCTGTTTGTTAGGTCTTGCCGCACTGAAATCAAATGTGGGCAGTAAAGGTTTAGGCACATACGCCTCGTAAGGGTCGAAAAACGACCTTACCAAATTTAAAAATTTCATACCTTTGCATTGCATTAGTTGTCCTAACGGACGGTTAATAAATACCCGTTGTCGTGTTACCGCACTTCGACGGGCTTTTTTTTTGTCTTATTTTTAACTCATAAAGCCTTTTTTCTGTGTTCCAACGCTTCCATCAGAAGTATTAGAATTTCATCATTGACATTTCGTTTGTCTTGTTTTGCTGCTTCAACGACTGCATCAAATAGCTCCTTGTCTATTTTGAGCAGTTTAGATACTCGATTGTTCTTTTCTTTTTCCATAATCATTTTTTATACGATTTATAAATCTTCCATTAGTATTTATTAAGACTTTTTGTGGGTTGGATTCAGAATACCAGTAAATGTTAATATCAGGTTTTTTTACGTTCACATAATTAATGCCATAGGAATTTTTATCAAATAGATAAATTGACGTTTTATCTATCACAGAATACTGTGGTGTTATCTTATGAAATTTTAGATAAAGAATAATGGCACCAGCAAGACATAACAATAAGATAAATGGAATTATTTTTTTTCATCTTCTATTTGTTTTACTGATTCTGATAAATTGATTTCACCTCGTAACTTCCGTTTACCACCACACGATCAGCATCTGTTAATCCTTTC
>JANMJN010001067.1:0-2430 GCA_031371355.1 Saprospiraceae bacterium | reverse complement strand
ACATAACGCCCTTGAATAATCGCAAAAAATCCACTTTTAGGCGTGTAACGCAGCTCTAATTGTCCATGCATTTTTGGAATGCCCGGCAAAACTTTACCATCAAAAGACGTGGTGTTAACGGAATAGGTTTCATATGTAAAGTTGGAAAACGTTTGGGTGTAGTAAGCCGTTATCCCTCCCCTAAAAGTGTAGTTTACACCAATTTCTAAGCCTTTTCTAAGGGTTTTCCCAGCATTTCTAAAAAAAGTCTTCCCAGTTTGTCCTGTGATTTGATAAGGCACAAGGTCGTTTTGGGTTTCAATACGGAACAAAGCCACGTCAAAATGCCCTCCCGTTGTTGTACCATTATTATAATTACCTTTTGCCCCCAACTCTAATGATTGCGCTTGTTGCGGTTTGAGTGTTGGATTAAACCCGCCTGTGTTGTCAGGGTTATTTGACAATTCATTGAGCGTCGGACTTTCATATGTAGAAGAATAATTGGCATAAACCGAAGCTTTTTTCTTAAAAGAATAACTCACGCCTGCCATGGGATTGACTTTTGTGAAGTGGCGACTGCCTGATTGATCGCCATTGGAGAGAAAATAATCCGTTGCTTTCAAATTCAAATCGTCGTAACGGATGCCAACGGACAACAACAGTTTGTCTGTTGGTTGCAAATCTTGTAATAAATAGATGCCCGTGCTTTGGAAGGATTCCAATTGGTCGAGTGCCAATTTGTCTTGCTTATATTTTGTCACGCCATCCGTCACAGTTTTCACATACGCATAACGTTGTCGTCTATCTTCTTGATTTTCAAGGTCAATACCCACTTTTAAACGGTAAGACATGTCGCCAATTTTCTCATCTAATTGATAACTGACGTTGCCGCCGTAGTAATTGCGTTTCAAATCACCATAACCATTGGCAGCAATAGCTAAACGATTGAGCAAACGGCGGGACGTGTAAAAAGTACGGGCAGAAATACTGTGTTTTTGCTTGAATTTGGTGTCAAAAGTGGCACCAACACGACTTTGCGTCACCGCTTCTCCAGTTTCAAAGAGTAAATTTGTGGAATCTGCTTGTCGCCGATTGGTTTTTATCTTTTCCACAGTCAATGCACCTGGGTCATTGGCGGTTGGACTGTCGCCGTAATTTGCCAAAAGCGTTAACTTCGTCGTTTCATTAAAATTATAAGTGGCTTTGCCATTAACAATCGCATTTTGCATTTGACTCAACGCCCGATACCCCTCAGTATAATTGAGAGAACCATTGAGAAAATAGAGAAATTTGCCCAATTTCTGTCCCCCCTTGAGTTGATATCTTTGAAAACCATAAGAACCGAAACTCGTTTGTGCTTCCAAAAGCGGTTTACGCGTTGTCGGGTTTTCGGTCAACATATAAATGACGCCACCAGACGCATTGCCGTAGAGACAAGACGCGGCTCCGCGCAAAACTTCCATTTGGCGAATGATGCCCATGTCCAAATTGTCCACATCTGCTTGTCCATCAGGCGTTCCTTCGGGCAAACCATCCGTAAAAAGGCGTATGCCCCGAATACCAAAAGCCGATCTTGCGCCAAAACCCCTAATTGAAATCCGCAAATCCTGTGAAAAGTTGTCGGGATTCATTGCAAACACGCCAGGAATGGCACTCAACACTTCGTAAGGAGATAATTGTTGCGTTGCCGTTTGCAAACGTTTTTTGTCCAACACTGTCACGGCTAAAGGTGCTTTATTTTCAGTCAATGTCAAGCGTGTCGCCGCAATTTCAACGGTTTCCAAGGCAGTCGGGATCGAGTCAGTTGCCTTGTTTTGGCAAAACAAAGAGATTGGCAAAGCCAAAAATAGGAAGTAAAGAAGTTTCATCATTGAAAAACAGTTTATACCGCAATATTATAAAATGCTGCTTTGGAAATGATGAAAAGACTGTAAAGTTTAAGACACTTTTTCTTTTTTCAATAGTTGGATTTCCTTTTCCAAAAGTTCAACTTGGTCCATATACTTCTTGACCACTTTTTTTAATTGATTGATTTTAGTGAAAACCTCTTCGTCTTGAACGGCTTTATAGCTCGGAATACCTTTTTGAAGGCAGTACTTTGTTTTTGCGCCACACGTTGGGCAGGATTTTAGGACGGTCATTTTCTGTTGTTTATTTGAAATTGTTTTGTGTTTTATTTTAGATACATTGCAAAAGTATTATTTATTATTGTTATTACAAGCTTATGACGATTTTCTTACATTTCTACTACGCTAAAAACCAAAAAAGCCCTGCGGACAAACCACAGAGCTTTTTTTTCAAGCATAAAACGGTATTTTTAACGCGAACGAGAGATTTTAGCCAGTAAACGCAACATTTCTAAATACAACCAAACGAGCGTAACGAGTAATCCCATAGCCGATAACCACTCCATATACTGAGGGGCTCCGTGCATTTCTCCTTTTTCGATAT
>JANMJN010001063.1:0-1595 GCA_031371355.1 Saprospiraceae bacterium | reverse complement strand
GTTTTTTAGTCTTAAATTTTAGAAAAAAAGCCTTATCGCCGGTAGGATGGGGCGGAAACGCAGGCGCAAATAAGATATGCCAAGTCATCACCCTTTCTCTTGCGGCAAAGCTACGGTAAAACATTTTTACTGCAAAGTGTTTATCTGTTTAAATGTTTTGCTGTAAAAACATTTTTACTGCAAAACTGCATTTATTTTTCATTTTGAATAGTGTATGACCGATTTCAATCTTTCAAGGAGCCCATTTTCTCAAGTTTAAATTGAACAATAACGCTGAATCGCTGTAAAAGAAGAACTGCATATATTAAATAGGTGTCGCAAAAACTTGTTTGCAATACCAGTACACTAAAAATACAGGGAGCAATACCTTCTACCACAAAAGGGTTATTAAATGTTTGTACGAGAAAATGATATTTTTTCGACAAATAAAGCTTGTTTTCCATTTGTTTTTTACCTTTGCCGCGAATTAGAAAGTTATTGACGTTTTAAACTTATACATGAATCATTATAAACCGACTCTTTTAAACGATACAGTATTTTTAACGATGACAATTCCATGCGCAATTTATGTGTTGCTTGAAGCTCTCCAAAATTGCCTTTTTCAAAGAAAAATTGAAGGATAAATGTTTTTATTTGACCATGTCTGTATTGATTTGGTTGGCAACAAGATTTGCATTTTTTAATAATATTTTGTCGGAGTATGTAAAAAATCGAGATAATGTGTAATTTTGCTACTCAATTTCGTACTTGATTTTAGAAGTGTTTTTGTTTCGTATTTTTGTGTGATATTGTTTGGTTCTTTTGTAAAATCAAAGAATATCATTTTATGATGCGTGCTGTTTTTAGTGAAATGCCTTTAATATATTTTTAAAGGAGCCAGTGTTTGGGACACATGAACGGCGAAGCCTTGCCGTGAAATCAAATTAAATTCAAGCTTTGTTCAATTTCTTTTTCAAAAATAAAGAAAAGAATGCCCTAAATTTTTCTGAAATAGGTGTAGATATCCATTCGCATTTGATTCCAGGGATTGATGATGGCGCAAAAACATTAGATGATTCTTTAGTTTTGATCCAGGGTTTGCAGGATTTAGGCTTTTCGAAAATCATTACGACCCCTCATATATATAAGGAGCATTACCCCAACACGAAAGAAATAATAGGGGAGGGGTTGATAGATGTGACAAGCGCTTTAAAACAAGTGAACATCCAAATACCGATAGAAGCCTCCGCCGAATATTTCATGGATGATCATTTTGAGGGCTTGTTAGATGACAAAAACATCCACCCTTTAAAAGGCAAATATGTCTTGGTGGAGATGTCGTTTTTTGGCGCACCACCCAAATTAGAAGATTATATTTTCAAAATACAGCTAAAAGGTTTTATACCTATTTTGGCACACCCAGAGCGGTATCTCTTTTTTCACAACGATTACGACCATTTCCTCGAGTTAAAAGCCAATGGGGTTTTGTTTCAGCTCAATGCCACATCCATTATGGGTTACTATGGAAAACCTGTGAAAGCCATTGCGCAAAAACTCCTAAAAGATAAACTCATTGACTTAATCGGTACAGATGTCCACCACATCGGACATATAGA
>JANMJN010000543.1:0-1515 GCA_031371355.1 Saprospiraceae bacterium | reverse complement strand
GGCTTGACAGCCTAAAAGTGGAAAATGCAAGGATTTCTGCTGCTTTGATGATGAAAACAAATACGCTGTTTCGGTTCGATTCGATAGATATTTCAGGCTTCGCCAAAATTTCTTCTCGCTTTTTAGAAAACTATTTGGATGTCAAAAAAGGCAGTTTGTTCAATCGGTCAAAGATTTTGAAAATGGCCGCGCGCTTGGCTGAATTGCCTTATTTGACGGTTCGGAAGCCCCCAACAGTGCGTTTTACTGAGGGGGGGCATGCCGTTGTTAATTTATTAATAGACAATCGGAAAGCCTCACGTTGGGATTTTTTGGTCGGTGTTCAACCCACTACTCAGCCTGATGGTTCTCAAAAATTTGGCATCACATTCAACGGAACGGCTGATTTTCAAAACCTTTTTGGGGTCGGAGAACGCATTTATGCCAATTTTGAAAACTTACGCCCGCAATCGCCGCGCCTCAATGTCAAGGCTTCCTATCCCTATATTTTGAATTTGCCTTATGGTTTTGAGGGGGCTTTTGACCTCTATAAACGCGACTCGACGTACATCGAAACCCATGCCAATGCAGGTGTTCAGTATCTGCTGGGTGGTTCTGATTACTTAAAATTGTTTTGGCAAAATTATAGAGCTAATAATTTGATTATCAATCGTTTACAAATTGAACAAACGCGTAAATTGCCATCAACTCTTGATATTTCAACCAATACATTGGGTTTAGAATTCATGAGACAACACCTTGATTACCGCTTCAATCCAAGGCGTGGATGGGCTGTTTTACTGAGAGGGGGTGCCGGCATTCGGAAAGTGCGACAAAACAGCGATATTTTAGATATTAAAGACCCAACTTTTGATTTCAAGACTTTATACGATACCGTTGCGTTAAGAAGTTTTCAATATCGTTTGGACAATAAAACCGAATTTTATGTGCCTGTTTTGAAGCGTAGTGTTATGAAATTGGCTATAACAAGTGGTTGGCTGTTTACCTCTTCGCCGATTTCTCAAAACGAACAGTACCGCATTGGAGGCAACAGATTACTGAGGGGGTTCGATGAAGAAAGCCTTTTTGCTACGCTTTATGCGGTTGGAACGCTCGAATACCGTCTTTTGATAGGTCGTAATTCTTACTTATATACTTTTTGTGATATTGGATATATCGAAAATAAAACGAGGACGATACAGAGAGTTGATACGCCTTTGGGCTTTGGCGCAGGTATTACATTTGAAACGAATGTGGGTTTATTCGGTGTGACATTAGCTGTTGGGCAACAACAAGGAAATCCAGTGGATTTCAGGAATGTGAAGACGCATTTTGGGTATGTTAGCCTTTTTTAATCTTTTTCTTTCTCAACTTCTGCAATAATACGCAGAATTTCGGCTTCTGGAAGCCCTGATAGGTCAACCAATGTATCAATTGAGATGCCCTTTCGCCAGCCTTTTTTGACAACATCAACGGCTTTTTTATGCTCAAAATAAACTCACATACCCAAAATGCGTCTTCACATTCCTAAAATCT
>JANMJN010000490.1:0-1841 GCA_031371355.1 Saprospiraceae bacterium | reverse complement strand
GCGATGTTTTTTGAATCAACAGTGGCTCGCCGTTGGGTGTCCAAATCGTGACTGAATCAATGCGAATTTTGAAAGAATCTACAACGGTTGATTGCGGCACAGAAATCGTGACGGTGTCTCCTACCCTCGCTGACCAATCGTACAAAAGCCAAAAACGGCGGCGGTCAAAATCGTAGCGATAAGCTTTTTTGTTTTCGATATACACAAATTCGCCTCTATCCGCAATTTTTGAGCAGCCATAACCGCCTGTAAATTTTTTACAAACCTTACCGTCAATTGTTGAATCAGCGACAATTTGCATTTTGATATAACTGCCGTTCTCACCAAACAAAGCACTTTGATGATAATACCAGATTGTACCGACCGAAAGGGTTTGCGAAAAAGTTATGATTATTAAAAAGAAAAAACAAAAAATAGTTGTCAGAGTTTTCATAAATGAATGTTTTTAAATTTTTATCTGTGGCGGCAAAAACGGTGAAGCGTCGCCCTCCCCTTTGATGATTTCACGAACTATTGTCGAAGAAATATGAGAAAATTGCGGTTGTGAAATCAAGAACATTGTCTCAACACCATCACCGACGATAAAGTTGAGTTGCGAAATGGTTTTTTCATAATCAAAATCAGAGGCATTCCTCAGCCCCCTCAGTATCCATTTAGCCTGAACTTTTTTGCAGAAGTCGGCCGTCAGTCTTTCAAAAGTACCGATTTCTACTTTGGGTTCGTCGGAAAAGACCTCACGAATCCATTGTTTCCGTTGTTCTAAAGTAAAAAGGCTTGTTTTTTGAGAATTGATACCTATGGCAATGATCACTTTATCAAAAAGTGGCAAGGCACGTTGTACAATGTCCACGTGACCTGAAGTTATGGGATCAAAAGACCCGGGGAATACGCAAATTTTCATATTGTTGTTTTGTTCCGTTATTGGTTATTCGTTATTAGTTATTTGTATATTCGTTAGTTTAAAGTAGCTAACGAATATACGAATAACCAATAACGAATTTTATTTTGGAAAGGATTTGACAATTTCAAACGGTTCTCTTCCCGAACCACCTTCGTCTTGATATTGCCTTTTGACAATATAGCCTTTTGCCGTTGAATCAATAGCTAAGGTTATTTGCAGCCCTGCCCAAAATGCTTTGCCCGCGACGATGTACGATTTAGGCAATTTCATTTGTTTTTTTTCCTCCGATTCCATCAAGTTAAAAATGTAAAAAATTGATTCGAAGCGAAAATTAGTCATTTTTTTGAAATCTGCAAATTGTAATTACCCCCCTCAGTATTTCCTTTCATTTTGGTCTTTAACAACATCAAAAAAACTGAAAGGAATCGAGGAATTTGTCTGCCGAAGGGTTAACCGCTTTTTCGTGCAGCATCATGGTTTGAATCATGTAAAAACGGTCACCAACGAGGTAGCATTTGCTTTTTATCAACGCCCTGTCGTTGTTGTACTGTACACGCCATATTTTGCCTTTACTGCCGCGTTGCTCAATATCGCCCGAATAAGTAACCGTGCCGCCGACGCTTTTGGCCGATGATTCGATGGTTGCAGTCATAAATTCATTGATTAATTCAGTCGAATCGGGATGAAAAGAGCCTTTAGGGTAGTCGCAATAATTGACGAGATAGAACATATTGTCCGTGCTTTTTTCTTTAGGTCGATTCAAAAATGTATGATATGGCAGTTCACCAACCGCTGTTTTTATTTTTGATACTTTTTCTGTCATCTCACCTTCGGGCACGACGACACGGAATTTGCCATCGAAGCTTTTAAATTCTCGCCATGTTGATGATATGAATGATGAATGATGAATGATAAATGATGAATGTACGACCAAACAAAC
>JANMJN010000479.1:0-2157 GCA_031371355.1 Saprospiraceae bacterium | reverse complement strand
TCGCCAACTCTGCGACCGACGTTTTGGTATCGGCGGCGATGGCTTGATGTTTTTGCAACAAAAAGAAGGCTATGACTTCGAAATGATCTATTTCAATGCGGATGGTACTGAGGGGTCTATGTGTGGCAATGGCGGACGCTGTTTGACGGCTTTTGCCCATTTTTTAGGTGTTTTCAAGGAAAATTGCACGTTTTTAGCGATAGATGGTCCCCACAAAGCCATTGTAAAAAGCACACCGCAGTTCCCCATTGGGGTCGGGGGGAGCGTTTGGGTTGAGTTAAAAATGATAGACGTTGCAAGTGGCAGCATTGAACAAGGCAACGATTATTTTTTGATGAATACAGGCTCGCCGCACTATGTTGTTTTTGTTGAAGATTTGACCGACATCAATATTTATGACAACGGACGAGCGATTCGCTACTCTGAACGCTTTGCAAAAGAAGGGGTGAATGTCAATTTTGTTGAAATTGCCTCCCAGCCTCCAGAGGGAGAGATGCGTGGTATCGAAGTGGCAACCTATGAGCGAGGTGTTGAAGATGAAACCTTTTCATGTGGCACAGGCGTTACGGCAGCGGCTATCGCTTATCATATCAAAAATGGTGGCGTAACAGAAGTGCCTATTAAGACAAAAGGCGGGCAATTGTCGGTAAAATTTACAAAAAATATCTATCCTAACAAGGGTGGTACTGAGGGGGGGATATTTGAAAATGTCTGGCTCTGTGGTCCTGCGACACAAGTTTTTTGGGGAAATATTACGATATAAGTTATGCAATAGCATAACACAAAAAACGCTACCGAATTTGATTCGGTAGCGTTTAGCACGATTGAAAGGACACAATTTTATTAACACGAACTATTACAATGAAAAAATGAATAATCCATTAGAAAGGCAAAACAGCCGTCAAATTGATATTGGCTGTGACCGTTGCATTTGCAGTTACACTCAACGCAGTGATGTTTAGGCTGCCTAAAAGACTGGCTTGAAACTCGCCTTGAATATCCAATCTGCCGTCTTTATCCTTGTCTTTGTACGAAATACAATGCAATTCATAGTCACCCGCTTCCAAAAAATGCAACTCATAAGAGCCATTTGACGCGACACAACTTGTTACAGCGTTTTTAAACGTAACGCCTGAACTACCTTGCCCTTGCATCTCCGTTGATTTGTTGAAAGTACCTTTTTTGTAGGCATAAACAACGATTTTTTCGCTTGCAGAGGCTGATGCATCGGAAGTTGTGCCTTTAATAACGCCCGATTCAGACTTTTGAACTACTCGAATACCATTTGTCATTTCACTGTTACTGACAAACTTGTATCCGCTGGTTCCTTCGTGAACAATGGTTTTGCGCAAGTCGAAATCTATAACAGCCGTTGAACTTTGGTCTGCTGTTGATTTAAATTGACCATTCAAAACGATTTCAGAAGTCGCAGATGCAGCTGTAATGGCTTTTTTCTGCCCCGATTTGGTCAAAACGTAGCATCCAGGTGCATTACCGCTTTGGTCAGCTGCGTTATCGAGTACAAGTGTTACATTGCTGTATGTACCAGATTGCAGATTTGTGCTGCCCAAGCCTTTTGTTTGACCACGTTGATATGCCGCAATGTCGAAAGTAGCTTTGCCATTAAAATTGTCAATGGTTTTGCCGTCCACTTTGATAGAAGCAACAGTTACAAAAACGCCTTGAACTTCGGCGTCATCAAAAGGCGCATCTGTCACCTCAAAGTTAACTTGTCCAGGTGAAGATGTATTATCCTTGTTACACGCAACAATAGATAAGGCAAAAATTGAAAAAATAAACAGTCGACTGATTTTTGATTTAAATGTCATTAGATTTAAAATTTTAGTTTAAAAGGAAAATAATTTGTTAGAAAATAAATTTAGTTTTGTGTTTAAATGTTGGGTCGTACAAGTGATTACAATTTGTTGTTCCGATAATTTGTTGTTTTTTGTTCTGCTATTTTTATATTAAATATACTTATTTTAATTTATGTATTACCTCTTGATTCTGTATGCGTTATTCGCGTTAAATTCTTGACCTACGAATAACTCTAAGCAAACCAATGATGAATGCGAAAACTAAAACGGTTAGAATTAAACCACTTATACTCATATTCACAAGACCCATAATCCACCCGGTTATTATAATAGCGGCTAT
>JANMJN010000424.1:0-1853 GCA_031371355.1 Saprospiraceae bacterium | reverse complement strand
GCATACTGTTACTAAAAGGTTTTGACAGCCGTGTGGCAACTATGGATTTATTCATCGGGCTTATTTCAGCCGTTTCAGGCGGTTTATTGTACATCATTTTAAGACAAATTGGCGACGATGACCACCCTTTTGTGGTCGTTTTTTACTTTATGCTCATCGCAAGCCTACTTTCAGCCCTGTTTATGGTTCCTTATTGGGTCACACCAAATTTGGAAGACAGTATGGTTTTCTTAGGCGTTGGTTTTTTCGGTTTTGTCGCTCAAATCTATATGACCAAAGCCTTTCAACAACAAGACGATGCCAATTATTTAGCGCAATTCAAGTATTTAGAAGCCGCTTTTGCCATCATCACAGGCTTTTTATGGTTCGGCGAAAGCTATACCTACCTCAGTTTTTTAGGCATCATTTTAATATTCGTCAGCCTTATTTTAAATATCAGATTAAAAACAAAACAAAGAATTAAAGACATTCAAACAATCGTAAATAGATGAAAAAACGTTTTCTCGTCGTGGGCATATTTGTCATATTTGCCATCATCACGTACTTAGACAGAAACTCAATTTCTGCCATTGGTAGCTCCATAACAGGCGAATTGGGCTTAGATGACAAACAATGGGGTTTGATTCTCGCCGCTTTCTCATTAGCTTATGGCTTATTTGAAATACCAACAGGTATGATGGTGGACAAATATGGACCAAAAATCACCCTCATACGCATTGTTATTTGGTGGTCATTCTTCACCATACTGACAGGTTTTGCGTCTGGGTTTTATTTCCTTCTCATTACTCGATTCCTATTTGGTGCAGGTGAAGCAGGTGCATTCCCAACCGTTTCCGTTGCCATAGCCCGATGGTTTCCCGCCGCAGAGCGTGGCAGAGCGCAATCCATTGTTTGGATGGGTACACGTGTAGGTGGTGCATTAGCCCCTATTTTATCAATTGCCCTCGCGGAAATGTATGGTTGGCGTGCTGTTTTCTATATTTTTGGTAGTCTTGGTGTCGTTTGGGCAGCTTTTTGGTGGTTTTGGTACAAAGACGAGCCGCGCGACATGAAAGGCATTACGGCAGCCGAAGTAGATAGAATCGAAAGTGGACGGACTATAAAAAAGTTGACGCATACCTTATTGCCGTGGAAAACCATTTTCGGCAACAGCAATATGTGGGCATTGATGGGCATGTACCATTTTTTACTTTACGGTGCGTATTTTTATATGTCATGGATGCCAAAATATCTTGAAATTGGAAGAAATATTCCAAAAGCACAACTCGGTTTTATGGTCTCATTACCCTTCATAATGGGCATTGCGGGCTGTTTTTTAGGTGGTTTTGTGTCCGATTTTTTAACCAAAAGAATTGGTTTAAAATTGGGCAGACGTTATGTCGGTATGTTTGGCTTGGTAATGGCAGGTATTTGTATGATTATGGGTTCTTTCATCGAAAATATTAATATTGCTATCATTTTCCTATCTTTGGGATTAGCTTTTAAGGATTTCACTTTACCTGTTTCATGGGCAGTAGCGACGGATATTGGCGGCAAAAATGCGGGAACAGTGGCAGGAACGATGGGCTTGGCGGGTCAATTAGGCTCTGCAATCATGGCGTCTGCGTTTGGCTATATTTTGCACAGTACGGGCAGCTATGAAATTCCTGTACGCATCATCGGTTGTCTCGTTATCTTTGGTGGTTTATTGTGGTTAAAAATTGACGCGAGTAAACCGATAGCTTTAAATTAACGTGTAGTAAGACAGTAACTCTTTTATCATAAATGTTACTTAATGTTGAAAATTATTGTTTTAGGTCAGTGATACTGAGGGGTCGTTATTTGAAAAAATACCCCCCTCAGTATCCAAACCT
>JANMJN010001043.1:0-1827 GCA_031371355.1 Saprospiraceae bacterium | reverse complement strand
CTTTTTTATCAATGTCAAAAACAAAATAAAACCAACGAATTAATCAGCCATTCAAGAAAGGGTTGATATTTCAAACTTTGAAATCTATTAAATCAATTTAGAAATACCATTTAAAAAATGAAGCATTGGAGCCTTCTTTTAGTCTTGTTATCGTGGGCAAATAGCCAATTGTCCGCACAATACAACAACCTTTGGATTCCGCCCACTTTGACAGGTACGACCTTTAATTTGGATATGAACGAAGGCATTTCTCAAATTGTCGCTACGGGCAACCAAACCGTTACCGCTGGCATCAATGGCAATATATGGGGACCCACTTTGGTTATCAATAAAGGCGATAATGTCCAGATGAACGTCACCAATTCCTTAAACGAACCCACCACTTTGCATTGGCATGGTATGCACTTAGCTGCTGTGATGGACGGCGGACCTCACCAAGTTATTCCTGTTGGCACCGTTTGGCAGCCTTATTGGACAATGAATAACAACGCGGGTACGTATTGGTATCACCCGCATTTGCACGAAACGACGATGGAACAAGTCAACAGTGGTCTTGGCGGTCTGATGATTGTTAAAGATGCCGTTGAGTCCGCCTTGCCTTTACCGCGTACTTATGGCACAGACGACATTCCTTTGGTGTTGACCGATAGGGCTTTTACAGCGCAAAATCAGTTCACTGTTGAGCCTTATGGCGACAGTGCCATGGTCAATTTTACGTTAAGAGCGCAACAAACCGTACCCGCGCAAGTTGTCAGATTTCGCCTTTTAGATGCTGCCATAGAACGCAGTTACAATATTGGATTCAGCGACAACCGTACTTTTTATGTCATAACATCAGACGGTGGCTTGTTAAATGCACCTGTTCCTTTGACGCGTTATCAATTAAATGTCGGTGAGCGCATAGAGATTTTGGTCAATTTCACAGCACAATCGGGACAATCCTTTGATTTAAAAGCCTATAATTCCACTTTGGCAACCAATGTTCCGGGCGGCGAGAGTTTTGTGAATGGTCCATTTGGCAATGCTTTGGGGCATAAAGATTTTAACTTGCTGCACATTAATGTCGGCGCACAAACCGCTTCACCTATTACGGCTATTCCGACAACTTTGACAACAAATACTGTATTGAGCGCTGCGAGTGCCAATGTTACACGCTTTTTGACTATTACAGATAGTTCTGCTGCGTCAATACAAGGCGTTACGATTATTGGACCAACGGCTTTTGTGCTTAATCATAAGCTGTTTGATATTAATTACAACTATTACACAGTGCCTTTAAACAATACGGAAATTTGGGAACTAAAAAGCACCTCTATTTTAGGGCATCCGTTCCATATTCACGATGTACAGTTTAATGTTTTAACCATAAATGGGGCTGCACCACCTGCAGCGCAAGCAGGTTGGAAAGATGTGATTTTCGTCCCTGCGGGGCAAACTGTTCGATTTATTGCCAAATTCGATGATTTTGCAGACTTAACACACCCTTTTATGTACCATTGTCATATTTTATTGCATGAAGACGAAGGTATGATGGGGCAATTTGTGGTACAAAACACCGCCGTACCACTTGACTTATTAAGTTTCTCTGCTCAATTAATTGATAAAAAAGCCCAACTCAAATGGTCTGTTAACAATCAAGTGAATACAAAATCGTGTGTGATTGAAAGAAGCGAAAATGGCGTTAAATGGTCAGAAATTGGAATGCTCTTGTCGCTAAATAAAACGGGCATCGTTGATTATGACTATACCGATGACAATTTATTATCGGGTATGAACTACTACCGCCTTAAATTCATTGATAATGACGGTAAATACACGTATTCGCCC
>JANMJN010000409.1:0-5885 GCA_031371355.1 Saprospiraceae bacterium | reverse complement strand
TTTCTTATTCACATGCTGCCAAATCTTAGTCTGATTGCCTAAAATCTTAGTAAAACCTTTGACATCTTCACCTGACCACGCATTGTTCATTTCGCCATAAGTGCCAAAACCAGAGTTCATCAAATCAAATTCAGATTTAATGCCTTGTAGTTCAAAACGATAAGGCAACAGTTTAACAATGACTTCACCAGTCACATTCACCTGCGTGTCAGAAAGGAAAGTTTCTATGTTCCGCATCACAGGTTCGAGGAATTGCGCTTCGTGAAGGAACATACCGTACCAATTTGCCAATTGGTCTTTCCAATACATTTGCCACTTCGTCAAGGTGTGTTTTTCGAGCAATTGATGCGCTTTTACGATGATAAGAGCGGCAGCGGCTTCAAAACCGACACGCCCTTTGATGCCAATAATGGTGTCGCCCACATGAATATCGCGTCCAATGGCATAAGGCGTTGCCAAACTTTCGAGCTTTTGAATCGCCTCGGTCGGGTGTTCAAACGTCTCTCCGTCGATGCCCACGAGTTCACCTTTATCAAAATTGAGGGAAATTACTGAGGGGTCTGTTTTTTTCAATTGTGATGGATAAGCGGCATCAGGCAAGGCTTGGTCGCTTGTCAACGTTTCTTTGCCGCCAACAGATGTACCCCAAATACCTTTATTGATGGAATATTGCGCTTTTTCCCAAGAATACTCAACGCCGTGTTTTGCCAAATACTCAATTTCTGCTTGACGAGACAAACGCAAATCACGAATCGGCGTAATGATTTCTAAGTTATTACCGAGTGTATTAAAAACGAGGTCGAAACGCACTTGATCATTGCCGGCACCTGTCGAACCATGCGCCACAGCCGTTGCACCAATATTATTGGCATAACGAATGATGGACAAAGCTTGAAACATCCGTTCAGCAGACACTGAAAGCGGATAAACGCCTCCCCTCAGTACATTGCCAAAAACGAGGTATTTGATACATTCATCATAATATTGCTGAACGGCATCCACAACGGCAAAGGATTTTGCGCCCAAAGCGTAGGCTTTTTCTTCCATAACCGCCAATTCTGCTTTAGTAAAACCGCCTGTGTTGACGGTGACAGCGTGAATTTCACAATCTTGTTCAATGGTCAAATACTTGACACAAAACGAGGTATCTAAACCGCCTGAATAGGCGAGAACGACTTTTTTAGACATGAGTTTGCTTGATAAATTATTGGTTATTAATGATTTATGTTTAAATTACTGAGGGGTGTTATTTAATACCGAAATAGGCTTTCCAATCTATTTGTTCTATTTCTTGTTCAGTAGTATTTTCACTAATTTCTTGCAAAATAAACTCCGAGTTAACTTCGCCATCTTCAAATTGAGTTTTTTGCCAAAACTCTTGATGATATTTATTTACCCATACAAGAGTTTTGAAAATAAATGATTTATCTTTATCAAGTTTATTTATTATCTTTTGGTTAAAGTGAATACTAAATATTTCCGATAATGCAAAATATGTGTCTTTAAAAATAATATCACTAATTGTATCGAAATCGAATGAACTATCAGAATGAACTAACAAATTGGACAAAGAATGAATAGTAATATCAATACGATAAGCAATTAATAAATCTAAAAACGACAATTTATCATTAAATAAATCTTCATATTGTCCTTTATGAAAACTATTAATTTTTTCATTGTTGGATAACCAAATTAATAAATGATTAAATTTTGAATGTTTTTTAAATCTTAAATATGTTCTAATAAAATCCTCATTCGACACAACTTTAACATTCTGTGGTACAACCCTAAACTCTCCTCTCCGAATCTCATACCAATAATTTGTCGCAAACGACTCATTCTGCAAACGAATCTGAACAGGGTCATTTGCCCAAAAATCACGTGGTTCAGTCGGATTTTGTTGATTATTATAACGTGTGACATCCAATTCAAAATCTCGATTACCAATGCCTTGAATAAGCCGAAAAGAGACTAAAGCATTGTCATTTATAACATTTTTCTCACCATTTCGTGCATTTTTATAGGCTTGATAAATCGAATAAACGGTTTGTGCCCCATTGATAATTTGCAATGCAGTAATTTCAATTTGCTTTGCTGTTGTATTAATGCGTTTCGGCAAGCGTTGTGTAATCGCCGTTATACCATTATTATAATACCAAAAAAATGAAGAGCTATCTTTCAGAGATTGTTCAATTTGATGATTATAACTCGAAGCAATTAATGGGTTGCGAATATTCCAAAAAAAGAGTTTAAAACCATATTTTTCAAATAAATCATGAATCGCTTTTGGACGAACTAAAAAAGTATATGACAAAAAGGGGGCAACAACTTGCAAAAAGTTTTTTTCAATATCCAACTGTTCTATTGGCAACGTAATAACTTCATTTTCTGGATTATAATCATATTCGAGTGGATTTTGTGGTTGAATTTGCTTGTAACGCATCTCAATAAAATCCCTTCTCAAACGCTCAATATCAATGATCTCTATATCCGCATATTGTTTTTTAAACTGTTCTACATTCTCTGATACTGAGGGGTTCGTTTGACACAGCGTTAAATAAACAAACTTAACATATTCATTTGCCGCAAGATGTTGTTTGAGTTCTTCATATTGCCGATTGAAATTTTCATTTTTGCTTGAAAACTGTTTTTGACCTGAATAGACTAATTTAAAATCGTCTAAAGTTGCTTTAAAGGCAGTTGAGTCTAACTTTTCAGTACAATTTTTCTTTGATTTCCATTTTGCTTGAATGACATAAACAATCTTTTTTCCAATATTATCAAAAGTTGAAAAAATAATATCACACGATGTATCATCATCACCTTCTGTAATATTGAGATTGTAAATAGGTCTTTTGCCATAAAATTTTAAAAACCAAATCAAAAAAGCAAAAGATTTACGTGTCGAATCATCTCCTTTGTGCAAACGGATATCCTGTGGATTGTCTGCAATCACATCGTTCAATTCATTGTTTAAGGCATCATAGAAATCAGAAAAAGTCATTTTTATAAATTTTTACAAAACTACTCAATCCATTCGTTTTTTTCAAAAATACTGAGGGGTATCTTTTGAATATCAATGACTTAGAAAAAATCTGTCGCAAACCGTACAGGCTTAAACTCCCGATATTCCTCCTCTTTGTCAAAAGAAGAACCATTCGTATTAACATTATTCTTTTGATTCTCAATAATGATTTGATTGGTCAAATCGAAACGCATTTTACGCTCAATTTCTTCCAATTTCGACGGTGCAAGCATGCCTGTACACAGGCACATTTTGCGTTGTTTCTCTTGCAAAATAGCGTAATTTGGGCAGCTTGAACAGCCATTCCAGAATTGATCGTCTTGTGTCAATTCGCTGAACGGAACGGGCATATAGCCGAGTTCTGTATTGATTTTCATCACCGGACCACTCGTCGTGATGCCAAAAACTTTTGCAGAAGGGTATAAATCACGTGCAAGGTTGAACGCCGCTTTTTTGATTTTACGCGCCAAACCGTGTTTACGATAGTCCGGGTCAACAATTAGACCCGAATTTGAGACGTATTGTGCTGTACTCCACGATTCAACATAACAAAATCCAATCATACGTAAATCATCAAAAGCAATCACAGCATGACCCGTTGCCAGTTTCTTTTTTATATAATTTGGGTCACGTTTGGCGATGCCTGTACCTCGTACTTTTGCGGATTCTTCGATGAGATCGCAAATAGCTTGTGCATATATTTCGTGTGATTCGTTGCCTATTTCGATACGCAAATCCAATTGAGCGCTATTTTGTGTCAATTCCATTTATCTGAAAATGATTTTTAATTGTTTGAAAATGAATGGAAAATTTAAAAGTTTATTATCTCAAAAATACAGAAGACAACATGCCTAATTGTTTTTCAGTAAGAGACAGAGCCCCCCAGTAAGGTCACTTCTGCTGCGATAGATTCTGATTGTTGAGACTTTAGAGATTAAGATTTCAAACATTTACAGGCTTTATGATAGAAAATATACGAACAACTAAGCCCTTATATTTAATACCAAAAATCGAATATCTTGAAATCTTGAAAGATTTGTACGGCGAAGTTCCTTGAACTTCTTGTGCCGGGGAAAGAGTATTTTTACACGCGGGGGCGTGGTGGAATACGGCTCGGTCGCAGCGGTCGGATTTGACGCTCGCAAGTTAAGGTAGGATAATATGACGTAGCCGTTTTAAACATGATGGAGCAAATGTAAGGACACTCACCCTATTCTGCAATAGTTCTGCCGAATAAAATTCGTTTTTTAACTAAATTTTAAAATTTTAAATACTATACTTTACGGTTTCTAAATATAATTCTGATATATTGTTAAGGGTAATCTGTTGCTCATTTTGGTATTTAAGCAAATCTTACAGTCAATTTGTTTTTTTTCATAAAATAATATTAGGGTATTTTGGAAAATGCCAAAATCGAATCAAATGAATATATGGGTACTCAAACCCATAAATTAAATTTAAATTTTGATAAAAAAATATTCAAAAGCTGCTTAAAACAGAACGCTCTTTGGCAGTTTTATAGAAAACAAGAACTGCCTAAGAGCAATATGCTTTGCTTTTAAACTTAAAACAAACTAAGACCTTACAAAACACCCTTCGTCGAAGGCAGACGCATATTATTGACATCGCGCCGAATAGCCATCTTAATAGCTTTTGCAAAAGTCTTGAAAATGGCTTCGATTTTATGGTGTTCATTCGTCCCTTCAGCTTTAATATTGAGGTTGCTACGCGAGGCATCACTGAATGATTTGAAAAAATGGTAAAACATTTCCGTTGGCATTTCACCTATCTTTTCTCGTTTGAAATCGGCTTCCCAAACCAACCACGGGCGACCGCCAAAATCGAGTGCCACTTGACACAGACAATCATCCATTGGCAGGCAATAACCATAACGTTCAATACCCAATTTTGAACCCAACGCCATATAATAAGCTTCACCTAAAGCCAAAGCTGTGTCTTCAATCGTGTGGTGCTCGTCAATATGCAAATCACCTTTAACATGAACAGTCAAATCGCTACCCGAATGGCGTGCCAATTGGTCAAGCATGTGGTCAAAAAAGCCCAAACCTGTTTTCATATCCGATTTTCCTGTGCCATCGAGATTGAGATAAATAGAAATATCGGTCTCTTTCGTCGTTCGCCGAACGGTTGCAGAACGGTCATTGAGTTTTAAAAACTCATAAATATCTTTCCATTGTGTCGTTACCAAAGCGCAGTCATTTTCAAGACTTAATTCTTTGATTTTCAAATCATTATCAAACAAATAAATGCCTTTGCAGCCTAAATTCTTAGCTAAAACAATATCCGTCACACGGTCGCCAATGACAAAGGAGTTTGCCAAATCATACGCCCCCCCTGCCCCCGGAGGGGGAGTAAGGTATTGCGTCAACATGCCCGTTCTCGGTTTACGCGTAGGTGCATTTTCATGCTCAAAAGTAGGGTCGAGATGTACCTCGGCGAAGGTAATCCCTTCATTCTCAAAGGCTTTAAGCATTTTATTATGCGGTGGCAAGAAGTTTTCCCACGAATTTGCAGGCGTACCCAAACCGTCTTGATTGGAAACGATGACCAATTCGTAATCCAATTCCTCCGCTATTTTGCCCAAATATTTAAAAACGTGTGGATAAAATTCGAGCTTTTCAAGCGAGTCAATTTGGAAATCAACGGGTGGTTCGATGATGAGTGTACCATCGCGGTCAATAAATAGGACTTTTTTCATTTTTATAAAAATTTGATAATCAATGGCAATTATATGATGGAATAATTGTTTGCAAAAACATTTTGCCTACCCCCTCAGTATTTCGCCCAAAATTAAGCGATTTGCGTAAAAAAGCGGTTCTTTACGTTTTTTTAAAAG
>JANMJN010000393.1:0-1833 GCA_031371355.1 Saprospiraceae bacterium | reverse complement strand
GTTTTAAAAACTGAGGGGGGCACATCAAATTTGTTACTATCGTTGTATCGCATAAATCACCTCCTGCCGTCCATCAATATATCGAAACGTTTTGCCATCGTAAAATCCATCTTGTTCAAGCATAAAACGGAGGATTTTGCCGCCCCATTCGGGAATTTCAACAGCCGCATTGAGTTCGATAGAATACGCTGTGTTCGGAAACATCGGGTAATCACCTGCGCCAACTGTCACTTTTTGATTGTCCCACATACCGATTGTTGGACCTGCGGCGTGTCCATGAAAACCGATGGGATGGGTGTAAATTGTGCCATTAATGCCTTCTTTTTTAGCTTGTGTTAAGGCATCTGCGAGGATTTGGTTGCCTGTTTTGCCAACCGTGAAGTTTTTCGTCAAAATATCTTGTAGCCGATTGGCTTGTTTGAAGCCTTTTTGAAGGTAAGCAGGGACTTCTGTTTCGCCTCCACGCAATACATAAGCGTGTTCCTGCATATCGGTATTGAGCCTCAAATAAGTTATGCCAAAGTCCACATGTAATAAATCACCAGGCATAATCACTTCTTTACCAGGTCTTTTTGAGAAAGAACGCAAGTGGTCGAATCGTGCGGTGTCTTGCCGTTGAATGGATACTGAGGGGTGGAACCATGTGTCAAAACCCAAATCTCTGACACGTTGCCGATACCACCAAACGAGGTCTTCGGTCGTCGTTACGCCTGCTTGAATGGCTTTGTCGGACAAACCTTCACGAAGGATTTGATGGGCGATGTGAGCAATTTGTTCATACAACACCATCTCGTTTTCAGAACGCGTTTCGAGCCATGAGACAGCGAGTTTTTCAGCACTAACGACTCGGTTTTGATATTCTTTGGGCAGTTTTTTCATCATTTGGTCATATTCATTGTGGCTCAAACCATCGGCATGACCGTAGTTGGGCGATACATTGATGCCAATTTTCATCGGATTGCGCTCTTTTATGGTTTCGATGAGGGCATCCCATTGGTCAGGATAGACATTTAGATTCCACGAGGCTTTCAATAAACCGACATCGTAGCGGGCAATAGCCATTTTTTCAACGCCTAAATCTGGGCGATTTGCCATGGGATTTTGAAAATCACGTCCTGATTTATCAAAAAAGACCATGACGGTTCTTCGTCGAGCGGATAGCCATTCAGCAGGCAACATCGTCTTCATGACTGGGTCTTCGTTGTATTCTCTTGAAATCAGAATCCACATATCCATGCCTTCACGACGCATGAGATGGGGGAGTAGGTGGTCAAAACGGTCGGACAACATATTGTCAATAACTTCAGCGCGTTCGCGTTCAGACAATATTTTTGGATAAGCCGTTGTTTGCGCTTGCGCTAAAATAGCGATAAAAAGGAAGAGAAAGGTTAGGTTTTTCATCGTTTCGTATATTTTTGAGTAAATATACTGAGGGGGGCTTTTTTATTTGAATTTTATAGACAAAAATTAAAAAAACAAGCAGTTAAGGTTAATTTGTATTCTTATAATTCATTGATTTTTAATGAATTATGAAAACGATCACTTATCTTAACTGCTTGTTAATTGCAAGGAAATCAAAATATCGTCTAACGTTTAATCATTAGTTTTTTAGTTTTGACTTCATTATCTGTGGTCATTCTGACAATGTACATGCCAGTATTGAAGTTTTTAGTATCGAGTGACCATTGTTGTTGACCTTTTGCCAATTTGCCCATCTGCCTGTCTTCTACGATTTGTCCACTCGTATTGATGATTTGAAAATGGGTGTTTGCCTCATGTTCCAAATTAAAGTTAAAGACAACAAACTCCTTAGCTGGGTTAGGATAGACTACA
>JANMJN010000108.1:0-4390 GCA_031371355.1 Saprospiraceae bacterium | reverse complement strand
GGAGATTGGCACTTGGTTTCTGATTTTGTCCAAGCCGTTTCAAAACAAAATGCCAAATTATTGACTTCAACGATTGACCAATCTATTGAAAGCCACGTCATGTGTTTTAAAGCAGAAACGAGCCGTTTGAAAGGCAAAATGATGAAAGTGAGCATGTAAATACTGAGGTGTATAAAATAACGCATTTTTTAGATCTTTAAACTAATCAATAATTAAACTAAACCTAAAATGGAGAAGATGAAGAACAATTCTATGTTTAAAAAAGCACTTCTGCCTTTGTTTTTTCTTTTGAGCAAGGGCTGTTGTCAGCGTTGCTAAAAGAAAGAGGCAGGGCAAAAGGAGTTTTTTGATTAGTCTTTTATTCATTTTCATATCTGATTTGGTTAATTAATAAAGTTTAGAAAAGTTTTATTTGAGCATTTATGTTTGAAATGGAACTTTGTATTTTATGTAAATCGCATTAATTACGCACTACAACTTGACGCAGGTTTACATGCAATCTGACACCCCCTCAGTATTTACACACTTACTTTCATCATTTTGCCTTTTAACCGGCTTGTTTCTGCTTTAAAACACATGACGTGGCTTTCAATAGATTGGTCAATCGTTGAAGTCAATAATTTGGCATTTTGTTTTGAAACGGCTTGGACAAAATCAGAAACCAAGTGCCAATCTCCTCCGCCATGCCCTGATTTTTGGTAGCCGTCCACATCCACCACGTTGACATCTACTTTCTCCGATTTACCTGTTTTAAAATCATAAAGCGTAAAGGTGTCCATATCGCCTTCAATAAAACCCATGCTACCCATGACGCGGGTGCGCCGTCCAGCAAAAGGCGTAAAAGCCTCCATCGAAAAATTAGCAGTGATACCGTCTTCAAAAACCATCGAAGTCACATAATGGTCGGGTTGGTCATTGTCCATTTGGTAAACGCAACGCCCATAATCCGTTGTTTTTAAGGCTGCTATAATCGCATCGCCTTGTTTTGAAGGGTCTTCGGGCAGGTCAAAAACACGGACACGCTGCCTTTGCTCGTGGTAAATCCGAATCGCAGAATAAGGACACGTTTTCTCCACAGCACACCCCTCAGTACATCGGGCTGTACTACCCGCAGGAGCATTTTCTTTTTTAAACCACGTCAAACTACCATAAGCAGAAATACTTTTACAAGGTTTACCTATCATCCAACGCAAAATATCGAGGTCATGGCACGATTTGGCTAATATAATAGGTGTCGTTTCCTTCGAGTTGTGCCAATTGCCCCGCACATATGAGTGGCTCATGTGAGCATGTTCAATCGGTTCAAAATGTTGAATGCTGACAATTTCACCTAAACACCCCGATTGCATCACCTCTTTAAGTTTGATGAAATATGGCGCATAACGCAACACATGACAAACGGCAACGATGCGCCCAGTTTCTTTCACCCTTTGCAAAATATTGCGGCATTCCTGTTCAGAAGGCGAAATGGGTTTTTCCAACAACACATCGTACCCCATACTGAGGGCTTGCATACAAGGACCATAATGCAAGCGGTCAGGTGTAGAAATGATAATGGCATCTGCAAATTTTGGTTTTTTAAAGACATCTTCCCACGTCAAAAACTGATTTTCAAGAGGAATTTTATGCTTTGTTGAAAACCTTTCACGGCGAATCGGAATCGGTTCGGCAACGCCAACCATATCAATTTGGTCAGGATAGGCAAGGGAGAAACCGCCATAGACATTTCCTCTGTTGCCCGCACCCAAAACGATTGCGGTTATGGGTTTGTCAACAGGTTTTATATGAGGCATTAACAATACCTCATCTGCATCATTTGTTGCAAAAGAAGCAAATGGAATAAGTGGAACACCGAGAGAGGTCGCCAATGTTTTTAGAACATGGCGGCGTGACCAATGATTGTTTTTCATACGACTAAGTAAGTGTAAAAATTTCAAGGCTAAAGTATAAAAAATATACAGGCTGGATGTTTTTTTGCAAATTATATTTATAATTTTGAGAAAAAATAAATAGCAAATTTTGGAATTTCGTATATATACTTAATTAAATTCTGTCCTATGAAGCCGCTTCAAAACCGCTTTTTAGCCTTAGATGTATTTCGAGGCATGACCGTTTGCTTTATGATTATTGTTAATACTGCTGGAGATAGAACCAACCGTTTCGCACCATTAATTCATGCCGATTGGCACGGTTTCACACCAACCGACTTGGTTTTTCCTTCTTTTCTTTTCGCTGTTGGTAACGCTATGGCGTTTGTAATGCCTAAATTGCACAATCTAACGCCGCTTGATGTTGTCTTGAAAATAGGAAAACGCAGTGTTATTATCTTTCTTTTAGGCTTTTTGATGTATTGGTTTCCGTTTATGAAATGGGATGAAACGGGGCAGTTGGTCGGCAAATCTATTTCAGAAACACGCATCTTAGGCGTTCTGCAACGCATTGCTTTGGCGTATTTTGCCGCTTCTTTATTGGTTTATTTTATTCAAAACAAAGTACAACAACCCCGCAGGCTGTCGTCGCTTCTGGTGCTTTCTATCGTTATTTTAAGTATTTATTGGTTGTTATTGATATTATTAGGCAACCCAACCGACCCCCTCAGTATCCAAGGCAATATCGTTGTCCATATTGATCATTTTTTGTTTGGCGACAAACATTTGTACACTATGCAAGGCATGCCTTTCGACCCCGAAGGCTTTTTGAGTACCTTGCCAACCATCGTCAATGTCTTGGCAGGATATATAGCTGGGCAATTCATCATTGAAAAAGGCAAAACCTATGAGGGTTTGGCAAAATTACTATTGGTCGGCTTCGGTTTGATACTGTTAAGCGAGGCATGGAATTGGGTTTTACCGATCAATAAAAAGCTGTGGACAAGCTCATTTGTGACCTACACAATCGGTTTAGATTGCTGCATCATTGCCGCCATTATTTATGTGATTGACTTTAAAAATAAGACTGCTTGGACACCATTTTTTACTGTCTTCGGCAAAAACGCCTTGTTTATTTATCTTTTATCTGAAATATTGGCAATTTCTTTGAAATTTTCACGTATCACATATGACCAAACTTATTTCAAATGGACATACCAAACCTTTTTTCAACCAATTGGCGGTAAGTCAGGCTCTCTCATTTTTGCCATTGCTTTTATGCTTGTTTGTTGGCTTGTTGGTTTTTTTATGGATAAAAAAGGAGTATATATTAAGGTGTGAAAAGACTAAAATATAGCTTTTATACTGAGGGGTATTCAATTTCGTTTTTAAAGAAGAATAGTCCATAAAGTTAAATGTTTTTACAATAAAAAATTGAAAATCAATGATTTACAAACATAAATACCTATTGTTTTCACTCGTACTAATGGTAGCTTGTACGAATGCGCCCCAAAACACGCAAAATACTGAGGGGGGCGTTTCGACTGATACAAGCTTAACCTCAAAAGCTGTTGTCACGCCCATCGAAGATAGGGTTCTAAAAAACTACACCATTGTGCCACAAAAGCAATTTGGCGACATAACGCCAGCGACAACCGAGGCAGACTTGAAACGCATTTATGGTGATTCGAACGTCGTCCATATTAATAGAGGTTTGGTTCAAACAGTGATTTTTCCAAAATCAAACAGCGAGATAGAAATTGCTTGGAAAAAAGGGCAAAAGTTCAAAAAAATTGAAAGCATTTTCGTTCGTGGTGGCAAATTCCAAACCGCAGAAGGCATCCATATCGGTTCAACCCTCAAGGATTTGGAAGCGGCGAATGGCAAACCCGTAAAATTGGTGCCTGTTAGCGATGGAGAAATGCGACCCATTTGGCAAGGTGGCAAAGTCAATTCGCAATTGGTTTTGAGTTATGACCAAGCCGCTGACCGAGTTTTTGCGATTCAGATTAATTTTTGACCCCCTCAGTATTTTTCTGTTTTTGTAATAAAATATCTATTTTTGTATAAAAATAAAGCTATGTTTATAACAACAGCGATTTATATCCCCTGAGTATTATTCATTTTATTCATTATTAAAAAAGAAGTACATGACTGCAGCTTTGAATAATTTAGAATTAAAGATTGTTTTATTGTCTTTCAAAGAAGATAATAACTTCATTTTATATGCGCCAACACTTGATTTAAGTGGTTATGGAGAAGACGAAGTGGCAGCAGAAGCATCTTTTAAAGAATCTCTTTTTGAGTTTTTAAACTTTACAATGAAAAACCAAACTTTAGATGCTGAATTGAAACGTTTGGGTTGGAAAAGTGATTTGAAGCCACCTTTTTTAGATGATTTGCTTCAAAAAAACTCTTATTTAGCTGAAATTGTACGTGAAAAAGATTTTATGAAAACAGAGAAAACTTTTATTACTCCATTAAATCAATAATATTTTGTGAGAAAACTAAATAATATCTCA
>JANMJN010000329.1:0-7084 GCA_031371355.1 Saprospiraceae bacterium | reverse complement strand
GGCATCCACGAAACTTTTTTTACTGAAAATGGTGGTAAATGCGAAGAATCGAATTACAAAGCAGGTGTACTGAGGGGGGAACAAATCTTTTATTACGAAAATGGACAAGTGAGAGAACGCCGAAATTTTGATGAAAATGGGAGCTTTACCGGCGTTTTTAAGTCTTATTTCGAAAATGGGCATTTGAAATCAGAAGGGCAATATGAAAACGGCGCGATGGATGGCAAATGGAAGTTCTTTTTTAACAGTGGCAACATCAAAGAAATTATTGTTTATAAAAACAATACCGAAAATGGTCCTTTTATCGAATATCACGAGAATGGAAAAATCGCTGCCGAAGGTACCTATATCAATGAATTGGAAAGCGGTTCGCTAAAAATATATGACGACAAAGGTAATTTGACCATGCAAAAAGAATGTGAAAATGGCATTTGTCGCACCACATGGAAAAGCAGTATCTCGGCAGATTCCGCAAAAAAGCTCTAAAATCTTAAAATTTGATGTTTTACAACAAAGTTCACAAAGAGACACGTTATAGTGCTTTGTGAACTTTGTTTTTTTGTGAATCTTTGTGCGTCTATAAAATAATTAAGACATAGTTTGACCACAGATTGGACTGATACGACTGGTTTTCGCTGATTTATCTTTTTTTCTGTCTGAAACAACAGAAAAAATCAGAGCCAATCAGTCGCATCACTCCGATCAGTGGTCAAAAAATCAAAATATGAAAAACATGATAAAAATTGGACTTCTCATACCCCTCAGTATTTTTACCTTATTAACAACTTTATCGGCTCAAAACGGTGGACGTTACACCTTTGCTTTTTTAAAACAAAGCGCATCTGCCCGTACCTCTGGTTTAAACCAAAGCCAAATAGCTTTGCGCGATGATGATTTGTCGTTGGCTTCTGTTAACCCATCGCTACTCAATCCATTGATGCACACTGGTTTAGCCTTTAATCAGAATTTTCTTTTAGGTGGTATCAAAAGCGGTTTAGCCAATTATGGTTACCATGTTGAAAAACTGAAAACGACCTTTCAGGCAGGCGTTCAATACATCAGTTACGGCGATTTCAAGCAAACAGATGAATATGGCAACCAACAAGGTACATTTCGGGCAAGCGAATACGCTATTTTTGTTGGTGCTGGTCGGCAGCTGAATGAACGTTTTTCAGTCGGTGTCAATGCCAAATTCATCCAATCACGCCTTGAATCTTATACTTCAACAGGCATCGCTGCCGACCTTGCAGGCGCATATATTAATTCTGAAAGTAATTTTGGTGCGACCATTGTCTTAAAAAACATGGGCGCACAACTCAAGACTTATTATGTCGAAGACCGTCAAAACTTGCCTTATGATTTGCAAATCGGGGTGTCGAAAAAACTCGCCCGAGCACCTTTTAGGTTCTCGGTTGTTGCCCACGATTTATTGTTATGGCGGTTGCGATACGATAATCCAATAGAAAAAGAAGTGTCATTGCTCGGTGAGGCAACGTCAACCCAAAGTGCGTTCAGTTTGGCGACAGATGAGGTTTTTCGGCATCTCAATTTTGGTGGCGAAATTATGTTTGGCAAAATCGAAAATTTTCGCTTCCGTTTCGGATACAGTCATCAAATAAGAAAGGAAATGTCGCTACAAAACATTCGCTCTTTGGCAGGTTTCTCTTTTGGCGCAGGCTTCAAAGTCAATCGTTTTCGCATTGATTATGGTCTCGGAAGGCAACATATTGCAGGCGGCATGAATCATTTAAGCATTTCTACTAATTTTGGGACTTTCAAACGTGGTTAATAGAATAAATAGACAGAATTTAGAAAAACTTGAAGATTCTATTGGTTTTCTTTGGAAAAATTAAGATAGAGACTTAATTTTGAAAAATTTAAAATTTAAATAATGACAAAAAGTATCATAATTACCTATAATGAGGCTGAAGAAAGTTTTTTAATGACTTTATTTAACCGTCTAAAGATTAAGACATATAATGCGCCATCTTCATTTGTTCCTAATGATGAACACCCGCCAACAAAAGAAGAATTTTTGAATAGTTTAAAGGAATCTGTTGCTGAAATGAAAGCTCATCAACGGGGGGAAATTGAATTACAATCCATTGACGATTTGTTAGCTGAGCTTGTACCATATACGACAAATCAGAACGAGAAGATTTGGAAGATGGAGAATTGAAATTGCTTTTGAAGCAATTAGAAGCCTAAAAAATCGGGATAATCATCATCATCCTTTTCCAAAAATGACGAAAAAACAACTTTTACTCCGTTATATCCTACCTTTTAGCTTTGGAATAGGACTTTTTATCTTCATTATTGTCAAAGCGGCAGTCGTGCAGATTTCTGTGGATGAAGCCTATACTTTGACCATGTTGACTAAGGAATCAGTCTGGAATTTGGTGTCCTATGCGAGTTCATATACCAATAATCACATACTCAATTCCTTGCTTTGCAAATTGAGTTTCAGTATTTTGGGTATGCATCAAATGGCAGGGCGTTTGCCCAATATCCTCAGTTTCGTTTTATATTTTTGGTTTGTATGGCAATTCAGTCGCCGTTTTTTTAAAGACGATTATGTGGGTTTGATGTTTGTTTCTGTTATGCTTGGCAATCCATATCTTATTGAGTTTTTCTCATTGGCACGCGGCTATGGTTTGTCCTTTGCCCTCATGATGCCGAGTATTTATTATGCTGCCCGTTATGTTTTAGAAAACCACCGACAAAGTTTACCCCTCAGTATTTTGTTCGCTATTTTGTCTGTTTATGCTCAATTTGCCTTGCTACATTTTTTCTTAGCTTTGAACTTTTTGATATTTTTGTTTGAGATTCAAAAGTATGTTTTAACCAAAAATAAAACAGAATTTGAGCGCGGTATCGGTACGCAAATTGTCGGTACCATATTATTAGCTATCTTGGTTTATGCACCTTTCAAAGCTATTTTGAAAGACAATCAAATCAGTTATTATGGCTCAAAAAATATTTGGGATGATAGCTTTGTTTCTATAATATCACGTTCTCTTTATGGACAAGGCTATTTCTCTAATCATACAGATACTATTTTTAAAAACTTAATGGTTGTTCTATTTGTTTTCTTAATTGTTAATTGTTTTTATAAATTTAAAAATCGAAAAAATAATTTAATTGAAATTAATAATTTTAAAATTAAAAACAATATTGAAGTTATAGAAAGTAATAAAAAATTATTGAAAGATATTGAATTAACGGAAAAAAATAAAGAATTAAAAATAGAAAATAATAAACTCATAATTCAAAACAATGAATTATTAATAGAAAATAATGAACTCTTAATCCAAAATAATAATCAATCAACAATAAACATTATTCAATCAAAAGACCCTTCAGTATTTTCTTTTATTTTATTGCTTTCAATTGTTTTTATCATATCGGCACAGTTCTATATTTTTGGAACACAATACGTCGTTGAGCGAACAGCCTTGTTTTTATATCCTATTATAGCTTTAAATTTTACAACAATAGCGATTTTATTGATGGCAAAATCAAAGCAAGTAGGGCGTTTTATAGCCATTTTATTTATTGTTTTTTGTACGTATCACATTGCCAGAACATCAAATTTGAGGTATTTTTCGGAATGGTGGTTCGATATTCACACCAAACAAGTATTGAATATTATGAAATCAGAATATCAAAAAATGCAAGTCAAGAAACCCATAAAACTACATACAGGTTGGATATTGCAACCTTCGTTTGATTACTACCATAAAGAGCAACACCTTGATTGGCTCGTCGAACCTTTTGGTTGGGATAACAAAGTGGATACCATCAATCATTACGATTATTACTACGATTTGAATGATAATTGGGACGCGTTAAAATCTCGTTATGATACCTTAAAGAGCTATGATAATGGCGAATATTTATTGTTAAAGAGAAAATGACCCCCTCAGTATATTTGTACTTTCAAACAAAAAGATTAACTTGCGAACTAAAATAAATAACGCAATGGATATTCAAGAAACTATTATAGAACAAACATCTTATGAAACCGAGTACGAACTCGAAAGAGGAAAACCTATGCCAAGTAAAAATCATGGAAAACTGGAGGCTCGAATCAGCCACGCTTTACTCACTAAATACTTCGATGATTTTGACATTGAAACCGAAGTTACACTCGAACTGACTGCTGGAAAGGCTACGCCTGATGTTGCCGTGAGTTCTTTGACCGAAGACGATTGGTTAAATGATGAAATTCGTGTCAAAGTACCTCCTATATTGGTCATCGAAATTCTATCGCCCAAACAAGGAATAGATGATATCAAAGACAAAATTTTTGATATTTATTTCGCCTCTGGTGTTAAATCGGCTTGGATTGTGATACCGACATTTCAGACCATTTATGTCATTTCACCGAATAAAAATGTGCAAACTTTTACAACTGGTATTGTCAAAGATGGTAATGTGGGCATCGAATTAGATATGCAATCTATTTTTTCAAGAAAAGGATAAATAATTGATTATTAGGTTTTTATAAATAAGATGCTCATCAAACTTTTCGTTTGATGAGCATTTTTGTATTTATACTGAGGGGTCAAGCCATCGCAAAAGAATGTACCAAATCTAAAACTTTCTCCATCACTTCCTCTGGTGTCAAATTAGAATTATCAATCAATACAGCATCTTGGGCTTGTCGTAAAGGGGAGTCCGCTCGGTTAGAATCAATCATGTCACGCTCCATCAGGTTGCGTTTAACAGCATGATAATCAACGGTTTGCCCTTTAGCCAACAACTCTGCATAACGCCTTTGTGTGCGTATATCGGTGTCAGCCGTTAAAAATATTTTTAACTCAGCATCTGGGAAAACGACCGTACCAATGTCTCTTCCATCCATAACAATGCCTTTTCTGGCTCCCATCTTCTTTTGCTGAGCCACCAGAAAACGCCTAACTTCCGAAATTGTAGAGACAGGGCTGACCATATCAGCAATCCGCATCGTGCGTATTTCTTTTTCGACATCAACACCGTTCAAGAAGGTATGATTGCCCGTTTTAGTGCGTTCAAAATGAATTTCGATGTGTTTTAGGGCATCTTCAATTTCGGCATGGTCATTAATATCCACATTATTGTCAAGAAAAAAGAGGGTAACGGCTCTATACATTGCGCCCGTATCCACGTAAGCGTAGTGTAATGATTTGGCGAGCGCTTTGGCAAGCGTACTTTTTCCGCAAGAAGAATAGCCATCAATGGCGATAATGATTCGTTTCATAACGGGGTCAAAGGTAAAAATTAGGATTAGATTAAGAGGTAAAGTTGACTGTTTTGATTTCAAAAAAATTAGTTGGCAATAAATACACGAAAGCGATATTTACAACGATAACTTTTTTTATTTTTTTTTTGAACTTTTTTATTATTATAATCAATTGAAAATCAATTAATTATAAATCAGTTCAAAAGCATCTGTCAAAATAAAGTAAAAACGTAAGGAACTAATCTTGATTTTGCGGCGTTATCCTCCCAACTTTGCAAAATAATTCTGCAAAGGAATCCAATTTAATAATTTTTTATCACTGTCTAATTTCTATAAAAATGACATTCGCAAGTATCACCCATTGTCCAAAACATATAAGCCCCAAGCCGGCTACCTCTCTGCTCATGCAGGATTGGAGTACGGTTGCAGGATTGTGTGATTTCGGTTTTGGTGGATGCGATTTTATAGGCAGAAATTCAGAGATTAGTGATAATTTATATTGGGCAAACCTACCTACTGGCTAAACGGATAAAAGTATCTCGTTCGCCGTAGGTTACAAACGGCAAACGACGAGGTACAAAAAATCTATCCGAAAAGCGTTCTTCTCCAATTCCGCTTTTTTTTACTGCTTTTCTGCGTCCACAATTGTCTGTCGCTTTTAGTCCAAAACAGAGTTGATACTGAGGGAGTGTTTTGTCGTTTGAGGTCGTCAACACATTTAGGAAATTTTTAAAATTTCCTAAATGTTGCTAACTCCTTGACAATAAATACTTTACTGTACTATTTGACAATATTACTAACAGAAGGCATTATCCGAAGTTACTGAAAACACAGGTGAAAGGAAACGTCGTGTTATTCCGAAATACGATACCCAATCGGGTTTCATTCACCTTGTTTTTGGACTAACATTTTTTTAGAGAATCATCATCAATTTTTTTCTGAAACTCGATTCAATTGAGTCTCATTGCTGAAATCTGTTTAAATCAGCGATGGAAAAGCCCATAAGAGGGTCAATAGCAGACCAAAACGCAACGTCATGTTAACTTATTAAATTTAAGTTCTTTGAAATATAGAGTATAAAATGCCTTCTGGATTAATGGTTAAATCGTCGGGCTTTGACTCTGATAATATAGGTTCAAGTCCTATCGAGGCATCAAAAAAAATTGCGGGTTAACGCAGCGGCAGCGTGCCAGTCTCATAATCTGGAAGCCATCGGTTCGAGTCCGATACCCGCGACTTTTAGGATTGATTAATGATTATTGTCTATTTCATTCAACAATAATCATTCAAATTGTCTGATAGCTCAGTTGGTAGAGTAACGCTCTGATACGGCGGAGGTCGAAGGTTCAAGTCCTTCTTAGACAACAGGTGATTGTAGCTTAATGGGTAGAGTGGCAGATTGTGGTTCTGCAAGGTGTGGGTTCGAGTCCCATCTATCACCCTAAAAGCTAATATGGTTCAATGGTAGAATGGCTGTCTTGTAAACAGCGGACGTTGGTTCGATTCCAGCTATTAGCTCACAGTTTAATGATGAATTATGAATTATGAATAACCGAAATGCAAGTATCGTTCAAGGGTAGGATTTCTGTCTTCCAAACAGTGGATGTCGGTTCGATTCCGACTACTTGCTCAAATTGGTTATTGGGGATTGGTTATTAGTCGTTAGTCACGGTAGTCAAATTGTCAATAATCAATATACAATAACCAATCATATTGGCTTGTAGCTCAACGGTTCAGAGCAACATTCTTATACAATGAAGGTCGTAGGTTCGATTCCTACCAAGCCAACAGTTTTGAGACATGGTTTCGTCGTTTAACGGATAGGATACTTGGCTTCGAACCAAGTGATGGGCGTTCGAT
>JANMJN010000295.1:0-3172 GCA_031371355.1 Saprospiraceae bacterium | reverse complement strand
GCAATCGGTGATAGTCGCACCATTGAGCGGAGTGAGGGCAGGGCGCACGGGCAGGGCTTTCGCTTGTGGGATGATTTGCAAGGTTGCATCTTCCGTCACTTGCCCGACCATGTTACCAATCATGTAAGGCGCAGACGAAGTGCCGTGATAATGATAAACGCTGTTGAAATAATGCCCATGATTGGCATCCAAAGTTTGCATATTCGTCCCATCAGGCTCTTTTGTACCATAAACTGCGAATCCATCTAAAGCAAAAGCAATAGGCAAAGTCGCCGATGTTTGACCGTACAGACTAAGGGGTGCCGTGTGGTAATGATAATCATCGGCACGTCCGCAATGTCCACCATAATTGTCCAATTGTCCATCCAAATACGCGTCAACACCCGTATTAGTGTATGGATTGAAAATAACCACGCCGTTAACTGCCACCGCAATCGCACCTCTTAGAAAATGTTGTGCGTTGACAGGCACAGGTGTCGCCGCAATAACAGGATTTAGCGGAATACTCCACGCATTTGCGCCTGTATAACACTGTGGAATTGGCACTTGTTGTTGCCAACCTGTGATGCCCGTCATCATGGGGTGATCGGGAATGCCTTTTGATTCAACATAGAAATAAGTTGCGTCCCAACGGGTATAAACATTGGGTTTGAAGGGCGCAAAAGCCGAGTTAATGAAAGCAGGATCTGTACTGAGGGGGGGCTTTGGGGTGAAACTAAGCAAGACAGCGACGATGCCTATCATTGAAAAAAGGTAAGCGTACTTCACCATCGTTTGCTTTTGATAAACATAGCAGTAACAACCCAAAAGCAGGGCAATAAAACCAAAAAATAAGCAATAAAGGTTCCAAAAACCATCTTTATTGGTCTTTCCGAGTGCATTGTTTAATTTATCAATGTGTTGATATTTCTGAATAACAAAGGCTTGGTCTTCCGTTGTCAAAGTAGATAAAGGATATTTGACCACTTTGTGATGGGCATCTTCGAGATAAACGGTTTTATCTTTGAGCATCATCAAAGACGCTTCGACGGTTTTGTTTTCTGATGCAATTGCCCATTGTTTTAATGGAATATGCGCTTCGTTTGTATCGTGCGCGAACATCATTTGAGCAAAAAAACAAAAAAAGAGGATTAAATGGTTCTTCATTTTGAATAAATATTTCGTTTTACTGCTTAAAACCTATTTCTCAACGACAATCTTCTCCGTAAAAACCGCGTCTTGCTTTTTTATTTTCAACAAATACAAACCATTCGGCAGGTCTGCGACATTGATTTCTTTTGTAGAAATGCCTTGTTTCAACACTTTTCCATCCAAAGCAGTGATTTTATAGTCAAAAGGCAAAGCATCGTTGAAAGAAACGGTGATAAGATTATGCGTTGGGTTCGGTGCAATCGTCGGTTTACTGAGGGGGGTCAAATCTTTGGTATCCACGCTTGGATTACACACCGTTTTGCCCAATAAAAGCCCCATTTCTGTACATAAATAGTTGTAATTGGTGCGTTCCGTTGCCGTTAAAGTGCGATTTAAGAGGTTTGTCCGCTCTGTTGGATCGTTGGTGAGGTTATAAAACTCTTGCGTGCCGTTGTCGAAGTTCATGAGTTTAAAATCTGTATTCCGCATTGCTTTTCCTTCTTTGGAATTGGCAGCAGGCATAGGTGAAAACACTTCAGTAAATGCCCAGGGGCGCACAGTTGTCGCTGTATTTTGCAAAATTGGCATCAGACTTTTACTGTCAATCGGTTTATTCGCAGGAATTTGTGCCCGCCAATTGGTAAAACCTGCCATTTCAACAATAGTTGCAAATAAATCTTGGAAATTGACCAAAGCATTGCTCACCCGACCTTGATTTTTAACGGAAGGACCCGTTATAATAAACGGCACAGTAATCCCAGGCTGATAAATACTGCCTTTAGCGCGGGGAACTTGCGCCACAGTTGATTCATCACCATTGTCGCCCACAAAAATAATATCAGTGCTGTCCAATTTGTTATTGGCTTGCAACCAATTATACAATTTCCCTACTTGATTGTCCATTGATTCAACCATTGCTTTGAAATAATTCTTAGGATTTGCCGTAATATCAGCAGCCGTTCCACTCAAATTGCGGTAAGAATGAAGCGTATCGGGCGGCAAATGAATAGGGTCATGCGGCAAAGTGAAGGCTAACCATAGAAAAAACGGTTTTGCATTGGTTTGTTGTCCCAGCCATTTTATGGCATCGTTGGTTTGTTCCGTTGCACAATAATTAGTTGTGTTTGTGGTAACACCATTAACTGTTTTCGCCCAACTGAAATAGTCTTGAATCGCCCCTTGAAAATGTCCTGAAAACAAATCATAACCCATCAAGTTCGGGAAGGTCAAAGTTTGGGCATTTTGTGTGTTTAAATGCCATTTTCCGACATTTGCCGTGGCATATTTTATGGGTGCATTGGCATTTTTTAATAAGCGGGGAATCGTTATTTCGGAAGTATCTAAACCGAAAGTCGTACCACCTACGCCTGTACCTACGCCTGTTCTGAAACTATAGCGCCCCGTCAACATCCCCGCCCGCGAAGGCGAACATATTGGATTCGACCACGCATTAGAGAATCGCACGCCGCGACTCAAGAGTTTTCGCACATTGGGCATATTCGCCGTGTCCACGCGATTTTCTTGAAAACCACACCAATCTGAACCGAGGTCATCGGCGATGATGAGGACAATGTTGCGTTGGGCCTTTACAATTGTGATGGATAGCAATAAGAAAAATAGTATTAAGGTGTTTTTCTTTTTATCGACTGTTTTTTACAAAAAATTACTGAGGGGTGTTGTTTTTATTTTTGAATAAAAATCTTCTCCGAAAACGCCGCTTCTTGTTTCTGAATTTTTAGAATAAAAACCCCATTTGATAAGTCTGCAACAGGAATGTCTTTTGTAGAAATACCGTTTTTCATTATTTTGCCTTCAACAGAATAAATTTGATATGCGAAAGGCAAGGCATCGTTGAAAGAAACCGTGATAAGATTTTGCGTCGGGTTTGGCGCAATCGTCGGTTTACTGAGGGGTGTTATATCTTTCGTATCAACGCTTGGATTACAAATCGTTTTGCCCAACAAAAGCCCCATTTCAGTGCATAAATAGTTGTAATTGGTGCGTTCCGTAGCGGTCAAAGCCCGATTGAGGAGGTTTGTTG
>JANMJN010000270.1:0-2782 GCA_031371355.1 Saprospiraceae bacterium | reverse complement strand
AGAGTTCTCGGATGCGCTCAATGCCCAATTCTGGGTTTTCAATTTCTCCAATACGTTCTGCGCCGACTTGTGCCAACCATCGTTTAAAAGGCTCTGCTTTGGGAGACGGAATAGATTGAATAATGCGCAGTAACCCCTCAGTATCTGCACATTCCGTCTCTCGCATTTTACCATCGGCAGCTTGCATTTTAAAGTGTCGACAAAATGTCGACAGTTCGATTCCGCCGCCCTCCGATTCACGTTTTTTGAGGCGATACCAGTAGTCACGCGGCTTGTCTGAATCTGTCAAAACTTCAATAACATCAACAACGGCAAAATAATTTTTACCTTCAATCTCGAGGTGACGAATATTTTTCTCTTGAAAAAGTATGAGTTTATTATCTTGTTTCATAGTGATTTATGTATTTTGTTAAAAATAATGTTTTTATTTGCAAATAAAGATATAAAGATATAAAGATATAAATCAAAGAATTAACCTTTCAATTCTGCTTGCGCTTCTTTCAACCAATCCCGACAATATTCTTTAGCTCGATGCTCAATACTTTCGCTGTATTTGTCCAAATCAAGGGTTTGATTGCCCATTTCAGCATAAAATTTCTTGTAATCCTCTTTTGCTTTGTCGAGGGCAGCTTGATACTGTTCGCCATATTCACTTTTAAAATGCTCAAAATCGAATGTTGGAGAAGGTGCTGCTTGTTTCTTCAAAATCCGATTCATCGTATCATTCATGAGTGAAAAGTCTTTCTTTGCAGTGTTGTCAGATGATACGATTTTGACCCCCTCAGTATAATTGAACAATTCTGGCGTTTGAGACAGTATTGTTGTATTAACAACTTCTGGTTTTCCTTTGGTCGTTGTTTTTAAATTCTGTGCCATCGAAAATCGTTCTTCTAACTCGCTGTCCTTCATGGTTTTACGCCTTTCCAAAACGCTCTCAAGAAAACGAGCATGAAGTCCATCTTCCGTTAATTTTCCACTTTTGAACCAATTGACAAACGCCCCTGCTTTTTGTTTGGATTGACTTTTGGCATCGAAAAATGACCACATCGCTTGAAAAAATAAGTCTTCAAATCCTTTCAAAGGTTCATAATTCACTTTTTGATGTGTAAACATGGTGTCCAAAACGAAAGAGCTGTTGATGCCTTTTTCGGTCAAAAAATCATAGGCTTTGCGTTGCACACGGGTCAAAGTCTCCAATTTTGCTTTTTTTACTGACCCCACAGGACTTGTATCCTTTTTTACAGAGGGGTCATTTTCAAATAATTTAGCGGAAGTCGGTTCCGATAACCCCAAACGCTCGTCTATGTTTGAAAGCAAATTGAGCGAAGTTGGCTGCTCTTTTGGTTCATTGTCGTAGATGGTAAATTCAAGGCTAAGAATCTTTTTACCTTCTTTTTCGGCTTCTGTGTAGGTAAACCGAATGTCCGTATATTGTTCTAACTCCTGTTTGGCTGGCTCCAAAACCCAGCGTTTAAATTCATAATATTCGGGGTATTTGTTTTCAATACGCAACCAAAATTTCAAGTCAATAATGCTCAAAACAACAGGTTCCCGCTTGTATTGGTGTCTTTTTAAGACTTCATACATACGTGTACTGTGTCCACTCAAATACACAACATTGCTGATATTAAACAGCGTAAAATGCTCTTTTAGCTGCAATAAAAACGGTTTTAGCTCCAAACTGAACGTAAAAGTGTATTCGCCCGATTTCCGATTATAGCGCAACGATGTAATCCAAACCGCTTGCACGTCCTCATCGCCTTCTGAAAAACGAATCGGTTGCGTGTTGAGGTTATTCATCATTTTGAAGATGTCTTCTTTATTAGCGACACGCCGCCGTCCGTCAAAATTCATGATGCGCGCAATATCTTTATGATGAACCTTGTATTGACGAAATTCCGTATCGTGTTGCGATATTTTTGACAGCAAAAACAGGACAAAAAACTGCTCCCGCGATCCTAATTTATAGCTGGTTTCTATCAGCTTATTCGATTTGACGATTGCCATACGCTTAAATAGTATTAAATAGTATAGGTGTTTTTAACTTTTTCCGGATGATTCATCAAAGTTAATAATAATTGTTAAAACCGTAGAATGTTCTGAAATAAACTTTCTACGGTTAATAAAGTTGTTTGAAATAATGATATTTCTCTACGGTTTTCTAATAAACAGTTAAATGCGTTGCCAAACACTCGGTACTAATTCAGATTGTTAGGACAGATTTTGAAAAAACAAATTGATATTTCTCTACGGTTTTATTAACTTGGTCAACATTTATGACGGATATTATATCCATTTTTATTCAGTTTGAGGTTGCTTATCACTCTATTAAGGTTTATTTTGCATTATACTGAGGGGTCGCACTTTCTCTACGGTTTGATATTTTTCTACGGTTTGCTTTCTTCTAATGATTTGATATTTTTCTACGGTTTTGATATTTTTCTACGGTTTAACGATATTTTTCTACGGTTTAACGATATTTTTCTACGGTTTAAATGATATTTTTCTACGGTTTAAATGATATTTTTCTACGGTTTTTAAAACATAACTTATTGATTGTCAATGAGAAAGGGAGCCTTTAAATAATAAAATAAAAAACTACTTAAAACACTTAATGGGGTTAAGTGCTTTTATAAAAGCTTTTTCTTTATTGTCTTTGTTTTTTATTAAACCAGGCGGCGGCGCATTTTTTATCATAAATATTGATGCATTGTGATAAAAAAGAACTTCAAACCGTAGGGATTCATCATTATTGCTACTTTCTACTTTGACACTTTAAAAA
>JANMJN010000227.1:0-3402 GCA_031371355.1 Saprospiraceae bacterium | reverse complement strand
TTTTTAAATTCTAACTTTCAAGGAACGAATACAACACCTCGCCTGTTACAACCACCGATAGACAAAGGTTGTGTTGGCAGGACTTATGTTTATAATGTCAATGCCTATGACCCTGATGGTGACAGTATTGCCTATCGTTTGATTACGCCCTATCAAGACAAAGGTATTACAGTGCCACTTTATGAGTTTCCTGACCGCATCAATACCAATCCGCCCAAACCCAATGTCATTACTTTAGACGAAAGAACAGGGCAATTTACTTGGAAAACACCTCAATTACGCGGAGAATACAATGTAGCTTTCCTCATTTTAAGTTATCGTCGTGGGCAAACAACACCGATTGACTCGACGATTCGTGATATACAGATATTGATTGAAGACTGTCAAAACGACCCGCCAAAAGTGGAAACGATAGACAAATTATGCGTCATCGCAGGTCAGTACATCAAATTTGCTGTGCGCGGCACTGACCCGAATCCAGGGCAAAAAGTGCAATTATCGGCTTTAGGTGGTCCTTTTGAAGTAAAATACAGTCCTGCCATTTTCCTCGGTAGTCAAGGACGTTTTTTAACGCCCGCTGTTGTTGATACTTTCAAGTGGCAAACGACTTGCGAACATATAGCCGAATATCCTTACAATGTGGTGTTCAAAGCTATGGACAATTTTTTCGATACGTCTGGTTTGGTTGATTTGAAAACAGTTCAAATCAAAGTCGTCGGACCGCCGCCCGAAGAGGTACGTGTTGTCAGTGGTTCTGGCGAATCAACGGTCAGTTGGAAGCAGCCTTATATTTGTGAAGCAGCAAAAGATAGATATTGGTACGCTTATTCAGTTTGGCGGCGAGAAAGCAGTTCTTCTTTCCCGATTGATTTATGTACACCTGGTTTAGATGGCAAAGGTTATGAACGTATTGTTTATGATACTATTTTTCCTTTTGCAGGAGGACGCTATACTTTTGTTGATAAAAATGTAGAACGTGGCAAAACGTATTGTTATCGTGTTTTAGCACATTTTGCTAAACGTACAAATTCTGGCAATCCGTTCAATTTTGTGCCCAGTTTGCCTTCAGAAGAAGCTTGTGTGCAGTTGCAACGCGATTTACCACTCATCACAAATGCAACGGTTGAAGAGACCTCCCCCTCAGTAGGACGCATCTTAGTGCGGTGGACTAAACCCGTTGCAAAGGATTTGGATACTGTTTTGAACCCCGGACCTTATAAATTCGTTGTTCAAAGAGCGCAAGGCATCACCAAAACGGGTTTTCAAATCATTGCAGGTGCGACATTTTCAAGCCCTACTTTTGTCGGTTTGAATGATACCACTTGGATTGATAACACCTTGAATACCACGCAGTTCCCTTACTCGTATCGGATTGCATTTTATAAAAAGAATGATTCATTGGTCGGTTATTCGCCAATAGCGTCTTCTCATTTTTTACGGATTCAGTCAACTGACCGCATCAATATTTTGACAATAGATAAAGACGTGCCCTGGACAAATTCACGCTACGATATTTTCCGCTTGAATAGAACAACAAACCAATATGACTCCATCGGAACAACTGTTACGCAAACATATACAGATGAAGGTTTGGTGAATAAAACGGAATATTGTTACTATGCTCGGGCTATTGGTAGTTATGGCATTGTTGGCATTGCTTCGCCACTCATCAATTTGTCACAACGGGCATGTGGTACGCCCATTGATACCGTGCCGCCTTGTCCACCAAAATTAGCTGTTACAAACAATTGTGATTCAACAGGTCGAACAGCAGAAACGGCTATTTTCAACCTGTTGCGTTGGACAAATCCTAAAAACAATTGTAAAGGCTCGGAAGATATGGCAAAATACACTGTTTATTACGCAGATACTGAGGGGGGGCAATTTCAAAAAATTGCGACAATTACCAACATAAAGGATACCATTTTGTCACATCAAAATGTCATCAATCATTCGGTGGCTGGTTGCTATTACGTGAGGGCTACGGATTCTCTTGGCAATGAAAGTCCGCGTTCAAATGTGTTTTGTATGGACAATTGCCCATTCTATTTATTGCCTAATGCCTTCACACCCAATGGCGACGGTGACAACGAAGTGTTCAAACCCATCAACTTACGCTTTATTGCAAAAGTTGATTTCAAGGTCTTTAATCGTTGGGGACAATTGGTTTTTGAAACTGACAATCCAGTTTTGAATTGGGATGGAAAAAATACAAAAGGCGATGCTTTAGCTGATGGCACATATTTTTATACCTGCACAGTTTTTGAACAACGTGTCAGTGGGGCAACAGCAAGCCCTAAGATTTTGAATGGGTATATTGAAATGATTCGAGGGAATTGATTTTTTTTTGACCACAGTGTCATCTGTGGTCAAAAAAAATCATCCCTTTTCAACATAACTTTTCAAAAAAACCTTCTTCCCGCGTTCCGTCAAGACAAAATCCTCAAAAAGTAACTGCACATTTGCCAATTTCTCCAATTCAGGCCGCTTATGTGGGGTGATGATAGCGATGTTCTTAGTTAACAAAAACAATTGAGCGACTAAGGAAAACAACTGTTTTGTAGGACACAGGTGCATCGCAAAACTTGAAATTGTAGTGGTAAATTGGTTATTGGTTGACTGGTTATTGGAGAGTGCGCCTTTAACAATATCTTCAAAACTGAATGCCAAACACTTTTTACCTGTGTTTTTTTCAAAAAGACCTCCTGTGAATGGGTCGCAACCAATTGAATTATCAAAACCGAGACCCCTCAGTATCAGCGTCACTTCGCCGCCGCCACAAGCCAAATCGAGTACTTTTGTATAATCTATTCGGTGCTTATTCTTTTCTAAAAGTTGTTGAATATAGGGAAAATGAGGATTTTCATACATATCTGCATGGTTACGATAGTAATCTTCGACACCCTTTTCCGCATATTCATTGCGAATGGCTTTAAATGACAACGCCGACTTTTGGTCGGCGAGTGGTATTGTTTTTTTCTTTTTCTTAAAGTCCAATCTTAAAATATTTATACTAAAAATCACGTAACTATTTCTGTAGAACACAGATTTGTCGGATTATCACTGATTCACACCGATTTTTATATTTATCCAATTAAGATTTAAAAAATCAGTGGTCATCACTGAAAACCTGTCAAATCTGTGTTCAATTTTTCATTTTCATCATATTATACCTCAATTGCAAAGTATCCAAAAGCGGATCTTTACTCGGCACAACATAAGGCTTATATTTTCTGAACGGATTCAAGTTTATATACCGTTTTGGATTTAAACGCACGTCTTGCATCAAACTTTTAGTTTGCAATAAAGTTTGATTTAAACTGTGGTAAACACTGTCATTTGTGGCAAATTGCCCAATTGTACCACTGCCATTGTTGACATTTTTAAAAGTAGTAGATAATT
>JANMJN010000212.1:0-2300 GCA_031371355.1 Saprospiraceae bacterium | reverse complement strand
CAGAACGGAAATCGTGTTGATGTTTCAAATCACCATTGTTGAGGTCATCGAAATTGGGGTTAGAACCAATGATTTGACCAGAATTGTTGCCGCCAATGATGAAAACAGGCGCAGCTGTGCCATGATCAGTGCCACTGCCATTGTCTTTGACGCGGCGACCAAATTCACTGAAAATCATCAACGTGACGTTGCCCAACATATTGACAGCCACCATGTCGTCATAAAAGGCTTTGACGGATTCAGATAGTTCCGTGAGCAATTGTTTTTGCTTACCCAATTGATTGGAATGGGTGTCAAAGCTGCCCAAGCCAGTGTAATAAACAGGTGTATTCAAACCGCCTTTAATCATTTTCGCCACCCAATTGAGGTTTTGAGCCAATGCATAGCGTGGATACTGTGTGGTCAAGTCTTTGGATTTTTCCAATGCTTTTTTGATTTGGTCAGAACCTTCAAACGAGCCAATCATCAGTTTGCGGACAAAATCGAGGTTAGGATTTTCGTCCAATGGGTCTTCTTTACTTTCTTTCAACGATTTCAAAAGTTTCTCAAAACGCTGCGGATCCTGCATCGTCAAGGCATGGTTGCTCGCCCCCGCGAGAGAAAGACTGTCAATATTGTCGAGGTTCAAAGCCCCCAATGGGTCTTCTGGTGCGCAAGTGGCATCGAGATAGCGACCCAACCAACCCGTGTTGAGGTATTCATTGCTGGCAGAACCTGTTTGCCAAATCTCAATGCTCCTGAAATGGGAACGATTGGGATTCGGATATCCGACATTTTGAATGACAGAAAGGTGTCCTGCTTGTTGAATATCTGCAAAACCTTGCATACTGGGATGCCAACCCATGCCACCTGCGGCAGCTTTCAGAACTTGATCCTTCGGAATCGCAATTGTTTTCCGAAAGTCAAAATACTGAGGGGTACTGTAAGGAATAAATGTGTTCAAACCGTCGTTCCCGCCATTGAGCTGAATGACAACGAGGATATTTTTATCTGTCGAAAAACCATCGTACAAGCCATTTGTCGGCATCGCCGAAAGGAACTTTGGCAAGACGAGCATACCGCCCGCCGTTGTACCCACTATCTTGAGAAAATCTCTTCTGTTTTGCATGACTGGATTGTTTTAAATCAAGAAAATCAATAAATTTGGAATTCAGGCGATTTCATTATGTGTTCTGCCAAACGGGTTACGGATTGTTGCGCATTGTCTGCTTTTGGATCAAAATCATATTTCAAAATGCGTTCACAATCGGTTTGTAAATCGAGTGGCACTGCGAAAATCAGGCGGTCGGTTAAGTCTTTGATGATGTCTTTATTGTTCGACAAAGCTGTATTCCAGTGCAATTCTGGCTTCTTAATGTTTTGATTATTATCATCCATCATCGTTTCCATCGTCATACCGATGTCATCGGCAGCGTTTTCTTGTTTGCGTTTGAATTTATAATTTTCTAAAGGTTTGCCACTCGCCAAAAGCGCAACGACGCTGATGCGTTGCAACAGTTTTTGAGAACTCAACCACGACTTGCCACCGTCCCAACCTTTGACATTGGGCGGATTGAGTAACTTCATACCTTGTGCCGTAAAATAGGGTTGCGTAGCGCGAATCGGCGGCACATCTAATTGAAATTCATAGAGTAATTGCAACAAAAACGTCGTCGGGTCTTTGATTTTCATGCCTTGGCTTTTGATAAAACGCTCATCACGCACCAATTTTTCGAGCATCGGTTTCATTTCAAAATGCGCTTTGCGAAACGCCTTTGTATAATCATCAATCAAAGACGGCGTTGGGTCATCGGAGACAAAATACTTAAGAAACTTTGTCATCAAACGTTCTCCCGCTTTGGGATGGTCAAAAATGATGTTGACCATATCATCCGCTTTCCAATTGCCTGTTTTGCCGAGATAGGTTTTGTTGTCATTGTCTTCCCAAAATCTATAGTATTGACCACCTTCATCACCAATATTTAAGCCTGCCAAAGCGCGTGCGCCCTCTTTGATGTCCCCCTCAGTATAATTGCCGACACCGAGCGTAAAAAGTTCCAAAAGCTCACGACTGAGGTTTTCGTTGGGCGTTTTTGCCTTGTTTTGGGTGTTGTCGAGGTATGCGAGCATAGCGTTGTCGTGGAGTATGCGTCGCGTCAACTCCTTGTAGTTTCCAAAAGCCATTTCACGCAAAAGGTTATTTTGTTGAAACATGGCGTAAGAAACCCTGACCTTTTGCATATCTGAGACAAAGTGGTTGTGCCAAAACAAAACCATCTTTTCCCGCAATGGAAAAGCATCGGTGTACATCTTTTCCAACC
>JANMJN010000198.1:0-2317 GCA_031371355.1 Saprospiraceae bacterium | reverse complement strand
TACTTTGTTTGTTTTTTGACAAAAAATAAGAAAAAGATAGAATAAAATTAAACTTAGTGAAGTGGCATGAATTAGTAATTGAATTTAAAAAGAAAACCTTAATGAATAGAAAAGTGTTGTTAATCAAGATTTTATAGTTTACCATCCACCATTCAATTAGTGTTTTTTCTTTTGTTCTTTTCGCCACAGAATGTATTTAAAATCTAAATTGAAAAGAGATGTTAATTTGCCTTCTACTGCGCCATCGTATTTTCCGACATTGACAGGTAGGGAAATAATATATCGTGCTGTTATGTCGTATTTACCAACTCTACGATATATCAGAGGCAATCCTAATTCATAGTCAATAACGCGGAGCATTTTACCCGCCTTGTGAATGGGGTCAGCTATGTCATAACGGTCTGTTGTGGATGTCATCCAAGTAAGGTTGGGTTCGAAAATGAGTTTTCCTCCCCAAAATGGTCGCCATTCTTTGTTTTTTGAAACCGTAACAGCAAATTGAGCAACATTTTCACTTGGACTAATCATGAAGTAAAATTGGGGTGCAATAGAAAAGTATGTGGCATTGATACCCATATAGGCAGACATAAAATGGTTGAATGCCCATTTTAATTCAGATTGGCTTTTGCCATAATATAACCAACGGCTATAACTGACTGATGCGCCGACACGGTCGCTCAAAGCAGCAGAATAGCCTACAACAAGGTCTGTTTTAGGTAATTTAATATCAAATTTTTGCCAATGATATGCGATTGCGGAAAACCAAAAGCCGCTTTGGTGTTTAAGTGAGAGCTGGGTTGACAAGCCATAGCCTTTCACGCCGTAGTCACGACCTGAGTACATGACGCGACTCATATAATTTCCAGTGAGTTCTAATCGCGTAGCGTTTTGAACTTTGTAGTCAGTTGAGTCTAATTTGTATCGTTGGGTTTGAATTTTTCTAAGTGCCTCATCTGCCAAAATAGTTTGCGCTGAGACTTGCCCCAATAGACAGGTCAACGCAATGATCAGTAAGTTTCGGATCATGGTTTTGGTTAAAGTTTGTTCAAAATGTGTGTTTAATAAAATAGGAGATTGTTATGCCGAATTTTATAGTGGGAGGACCTCACGGACAAGAATAAAATTCAACAATTTTCTCACTGTATGCTTTTTGTATTGTTAGCCAAACAATTGACTGTTATTAGTAAGCGGCAAAGTTACTCAAAATGTACTTATTGGGCAAGGGTAATTTTAACATAATAAAAAACAGCTATTTAGTAAGCACTAAATAGCTGTTTTGTTATAAAAAGTAATTATCAGAGAATTATCCTTTCGCTTTCACCTTTTTTGTAGGTATTGGACCTCTCAATTCTTTGATACGTGATTTTTTACCGATAGTCTCCCGTAGGTAGAATAACTTAGCGCGACGTACTTTACCGCGTTTTGTCACTTCAATGCTGTCTATGCTTGGTGATGAAATCGGGAAGATACGCTCAACGCCTACACCATTCGATATTTTACGAACTGTGAAAGTCTTGTTTGAACCATGTCCTTTGATTTGAATCACGTCGCCGCGATAAGCCTGAATACGTACTTTATCTCCTTCGATGATTTTGTAGTTCACGACTATATTATCACCTGACTTGAAGGAAGGAAAACCAGTTTTAAGTGCTAACTGATCTTGTACAAAACTAATAGCATCCATTTTTAATATTTTTTCGATTTTTCTTAGAATTTTTTGCTTTTTTAGCCCAACTTTTAATTTGGCACGCAAAGGTATGTTTTAGTTTTAACTTATCAAAGATGTTTGCAAAAATTTGTTTAAAAATAGTTTTATTCGGTCACTCATTGGTCATTTTGCCCTAAATTGATTAGGTATTAATTTAAAACCAGATAAAAGGGACTCACTATTAGTGTCCATTTTGTTTTAGCTAAAACAGCCAAATAATGTTTTTTTTTTTTTCTAAATTAAGAATATTATTTGTTAATAAAAAATAAATAAGATACATTTGTCGTATAACAACAATAACTGAATTGCTAAAAACAAACCCAAGCCCTGTACCCAAACCAATGTTCAAACACATACCCTATTTCCGCCAAAAAGACGCTATGGACTGCGGTTCGACCTCCTTAATGATGATTGCTGCTTATCACGGCAAGCGTTTTCCACAATCTTATCTACGCAACCTCTGCTTTTTGAGCCGAGAAGGTGTTTCTGCCGCTGGTATTACTGAGGGGGCGGAGCGCGTTGGTTTTCAAGCGATGACCGTCAAAGTGTCTTATGCTGTGCCGAAGCCCGATGAAGGCTGTTTGCTCACTGCGCCACCGATGTTAAAAA
>JANMJN010000193.1:0-2792 GCA_031371355.1 Saprospiraceae bacterium | reverse complement strand
CGCTTGATATTCGCCTCCGAAAAGCCAATAAGTCCCAAATTCTCATTGCGTTTGAGCGACGAAAATTGAGATTTTAAGCCAATCAAGTCATTGCCTAAATCTGATCCAGATGTATTTGCCCATTGGATAAAGGCATCGAGTGCCTGATCCGTTTTGGCATTAGAAACGAGGGTGCGAATTTGGTTTTTTAATGTCTGATCCATAAATTGTCTTTCTAAAAATATTTTTCAAATAGGTTTCTAACAAATTGATAATCATCGAAAAACGAAATTAAAAAAAAAGTTTGAAGTGTTAGAATTATGAGCGCAGTTTATATCATTTTTTTTAAAATTCATTCTCGCTAAGCTTTATACGCTTCAAAACATCACCTATCAACTCCGATTCAAACCCACGACGAAAGGCGTAAGCATACAACTTAGCCGTCTTTTGGCGGTCATCATCGGCATATTCAAGGGCTTTTTGCTTTAAAACACGTTCCAACGTTTCCAAATACCCCCCCTCAGTATCAATGGCTTTCATCGCTTGCTCAATCGAATAATCTGGAATATGCCGCATTTTGAGTTCTTGTTGAATTCGAATTTTACCCCAACTTTTCATCCGAAACTTGCCGCGTGCATAAGCAATCGCAAAACGTTCTTCGTTCAAAAAATTATCTTCAATCAGCTGTGCCATAATGGCATCAGCCGTATCGCCAAATATGCCTAAATCACGCAACTTATTCGTCACTTCTGAGTGACAACGCTCTTGATAGGCGCAATAAGCTTGCAGTTTTTGCAACGCCTGCTCTTTGGTAATTTGTTTCTTTTTTTGCTCCAAAATCAGGTATTTTACTTGAAAATCGTCGTATTACTATCCACGAACTGAAAGTTCGTGTTAAGGTTAAAAGTCCTTCAAAACATCCACAATTTCATCACCTACACGATGCAAATACACATTCAAACCCACTCGTTTTGCCCCCTCAGTATTTTCAAGTACATCGTCAAAAAACAACGATTCTTCGGCTTTCAAACCCGCATCATTGAGGACAAATTCATAAATATTGTCGTTCGGTTTGCGCAAGCCAATGATATGTGAATAATAGGCTTTGTCAAAATAAGTTTGACCAAAATACTCGATGTCAAAGCCATAAATCGTCCGTAAATAACCATCAACAAAACTCAAATGCGTTTCGTTTGTATTCGACAATAAAAAAACACGATAATTTTTCCGCAACTGTAAAAGCATCTCAAATCGTTCTGGCTTTATGGTCAACAACATCGCATTCCAAGCCTCTTTGACTTGTCGGATACTGAGGGGGGCATTTGCGACAGAACGCAACGTCTCTAAAAACGTCTGTTCTGAAATTTTACCCACTTCAAAATCAATGAAAACGTCTCCAACAGGATAAACCGCTTTCAGTTTTTGCGCATAATCGTCACCCACAAAATGTTGGAGCGAAGCCCAAGTCCTATCAATATCGAGGTCAATAATAACATTTCCGAAGTCGAAAATGAGGTTTTTTATACCATTTTTCATAAAAATACAAAAAAATAACCCAATTAGGTCTGTGATTAAGTTTAAAAAAGCAAAGATAAACCGAGTTAAGCCGTAAATTAACTAAAATTGCACCTCAAATATCCTCAATCAGAAAATCAGTATAATCTGTTTTAATCAGTGATAAAAAAATTAGCAGGACAAACAGCCATCTATGGTTTATCGAGCATCGTCGGGCGTTTTTTGAACTATCTACTTGTACCAATATATACGCGTGTCTTCATCGGCGACATCGGCAAGGCTGAATATGGCGTTTCGACATGGTTTTACGCCATAGCCGCATTCGCAGCCGTGATATTTACTTACGGCATGGAAACGGCATTTTTCCGCTTCGCAAAACAAGAAAATACGACCAAAGAGCGCGTGTTTTCAACAACTACGATTTCACTCATTGTCACGTCCATTGTATTTACGAGCATTCTTATGGTTTTTGCAACGCCCATTGCGAATTGGAATAACCAAAATGGACATGAGCTTTATTTCAAGATGTTTGCCATTGTTTTTGCTGCCGACGCTGTGGCAACGATTCCATTTGCGTGGTTACGCTTAGAAAATGAAGGCTTGCGTTTTGCAACGTTGCGGTTATTGGGCATTGGTGTCAATATCGGTTTAAACTTGCTGTTTTATGTTGTTGTCCCTTTTTTCTCAATACGTGGGTTACTGGCTCCGCTTGATACTGAGGGGGTATCTGTCAAATGGATGTTCATTGCCAATGTATTATCAAGTGTGGTTGTTTTGCCGTTTTTCAAAAAAGAATTTAAAATGCTACGCGAAGGTTTTGACGCTGAATTGTGGCAACAGATGCTGAAATATGCATATCCACTTATTTTTATGGGTTTTGCAGGTATGATAAACGAAACTTTTGACCGCTATTTACTCAAAATGTTGCTCCCCAAGGATACCGCAGACATCCAATTGGGTATTTATGGGGCTAATTATAAGCTCTCGATTATCATCACTTTATTCATTCAAGCCTTTCGTTTTGCAGCAGAACCTTTCTTTTTTGCACAAGCTAAAAATCAAGATAGCCGCTTGACCAATGCCCGTATTATGCAGTATTTCATGCTCGTTTGTGCAACCATATTTGCAGGTGTTTTACTGTATTTGGATATCTTCAAATATTTTATTGGCAAAGATTATCACGAAGGCTTAACTATTGTGCCGATTTTACTCATGGCAAACGTATTTTTAGGCGCATATTACAACCTTTCAATTTGGTATAAACTAACTGATAAAACCAAAATGGGTGCCGTCGTCAG
>JANMJN010000187.1:0-2191 GCA_031371355.1 Saprospiraceae bacterium | reverse complement strand
TCTTGCTCACGAATCCGTTTGGGAACGATATTGAAGGTTTCACCGCCTTTTAAATCCGTTAGAATAGTTGAGAAAAAAACAGAAGCGGCTGGACTAAGGATTTTAACCAAGGAATCGTTATCAAAATTGTGTTCTAACTCTAAAAGATCTTGACGGGATAGTAATTTATTCCAAAATTCAGCTTCCTCTACATCGCTATCGTTTAATCCCTCTCTTTGCTGTTTTTTAATCTCAATAAAAAATTCGCCTTCATGTTTAATAAAAATAAATGTTTGAAGTTTATCCGTAATAACTAACTCTTGAGCATTGTAATTAACACTTTCATTATCGTCAGATGTTTTTAACTCAAATGAATAACGATAAGAATAATTACCTGCAACATTTCTATTATGAGATTCTCCCGTTATTGTCACTTTAATAGTATCAACATATCCGCTTTCCGTTTTCTGAAAAATAAAACCAAACCCACCCATTTTCGTCAAAGCATCACCAACGGGCATCGTTACCAACTTCGCTAAAAACTCAAAAAACAAGACAATATTCGTCTTGCCCGACCCGTTTGGGCCGACTAAAATATTCAAACCTTCGTGCAAGTCTAGTTCAAAATTCTTTAAAGATTTAAAACCGTCTATCTCTATTTTAGTAATCATTGTCTGATTTTATTGTTGAAAAATTAAGGGTAAACATAACCGTATTTTACAAATTTAGCTTCGATTTTACCAATTAAAATGCAAAAAGCCTTGAAAATACAAAATTTAAAGGCTTTTAAGCTTTTATAATGAGGGGCCACTTACTCGCCATTTTAGAACTACTCCAATTTTTGAAAATGAGCAGGCGCATAGAAACCAATGGAGAAATGGGCTTCAAAAACATTAAAATAATCCTTGCGGGTTGTCTTAACGCCTTGACTTGAAGTGCATTGTTCGTCGGTTGGAATGTGCGAATAAGAAAGTCCCAAACCATAGACGAAATGACGCGCCCCATATCTTTTTACGGATAATGCAAAAATAGGACTCGACCTTGTTCCATCCATCTGAATCTTACATTCGTCGGTTGAACGAGGAGAGCTGTAAGTCACAAAACCGCCGTGTAAAGACACTTTCATTTTGCCGAAATCGAGCCGATAGTCGGCCAAAACGCTACGCGTTCTAAAACTCTCTTCGTCAAGTATGGTGTAATTTTTTGCCGTAATGCCTAAACCCAGATACGGCTTGAATTGATAACCCGCCGATAAAGTCAGGCCGCTGCCTAGAAATAGAACATCAAACAACGCTTCGACGTAATATTTCTGTTTTGTGGGTACGTACGTCTCCACTTCTGCCATGCCTGAAACGGCTTTTGCTGGTTTTATCGTGTCAATATCAGCTATTCGCAGACGAGTTGCTTTGGCAAAATCAAAAACAGTCGTCAAACAGTCGTAAAAAGCAATGGAATCTTTGCCGATTTCAGCTATTTTAACCAAGAGAAAAACCCTATTTTTGAGAATAATGGTATCGCAATTTGTAGGCGTCGTCTCTTGCTGTTGTGCAAAAACATAGGCTAAACTATTGATTATCAATAGGATGGTTAAAGTGGATTTTAGATGTAAAGATGTCATATTGATTGATTGTATAGATTGAGATAAAGGTATTTTCGTGAGTTTAGTGGATAATGGTTTTGTCGCTTTTTGTCACTCATAAGGCATCTAGTCTTCAATTTGTTTGATGAGGTTGTCTAATTCCTTATCGCTGACAGTTGAACGTTCAGATTTTTCATAAACATCCAACAGGTGAATCGTCTCCGCTACTATTTTGACGCAAGTAATGATGCGGGAATCATTGCGTTTGTCTGTCTTTTTTGCGGCTATGGCAAAACGGACTTTATAGCAGTTTTTGCCGAGTGGGTCACCTTGTTGTGGGTCTTCTTCAAGGTCTTGATAAAGTCTATCTAAATCCTCTCGGATAGATGGGTATTTCTTACGTAAGGCTTTGATACCACGTAAAAATAGAGGCGTTGCGATGATTGTCATTCGGTTACAGCCGCCTCCGCCAGTTCATCTGCTTCGAGTTCGGCCATCATCTGTTCCCAAGTGATGGGTTCAGCTTCGCCACGCTCTACTTTTTTTATCCATTTCAGACCTTCGATGATGTTATCTGCCACGTGTTGTGGGACACCTTTATCGCCGTAGTCTTTTTCAACAGGCTGGGTTTTG
>JANMJN010000119.1:0-5549 GCA_031371355.1 Saprospiraceae bacterium | reverse complement strand
AATCCAAGTTTTTAATAAGGCAGTCCGTACGCTTATTGTCATTATCGATAAAATAACCTTTTTCAAAATGGATTTGGCTTAAAATCAAGAAAGGGCTGACAGTTGTTAGTAATGTGAAAAAACATTTTTTCATTCTTTAGTATCGATTTATATAGCTAAATACTGAGGGGGCTAAAATTTAGGATTGTAGAATTTAAGATTCGGTATAAATGTAAAATCCTGCTTATTATCCGTAAAAAGTCGCAAATTATTAGAAAGCACAGTTGCCGCAATCAATGCGTCAGGAATCCGCAAGCCATGTGTAACAGCATACAAAAACATTAGATTATCAAAGATATTTGAAATTTCTTCTGTTAGAGGGTATTTTTTGAACAGACTCAACGCCTCTTTAACGTCATTCAATTCACGTTTTCGTGCGCCTTGCACAATTTCCGCTTGTGTAATATTGCTGATTGCTAATCGTTCATCACCCAGATAATCAAGTTGAGATTTTATTTTTTCATTGCCTCTAAGCAGTTGAATGAGGACTGTAGTATCACAAAGGATTATGGATTTCTTTCCCATGATTTCTCTCGTATGTTTTCAATTGTAATATCTCTGTCCGACCATATCCCGAATAATGAAGAAATGCCTTTGTTTTTTTGTTTGCTTTCAAATGACACCTCAACACCAAAGTCATGGGCAATTTCGGCTTGAACAGCTTCTGGAGAATTATATTTTTTGAAAAAATCGTCTATGATATTATCTGAAAGAGGTTTTTTATCACCATTTTTTTTGTCATTATTGAAAACATAAGCAATAGCTAAAAGGACAACAGTACCTAAAAGGACAAGCATTACGGATTTTTGCTCATCCGTAACGATGATAATTTTATCGCCTCTTTTGAGTTTATTTTTCTCAAAAAACTGTGCAATATCAGCAGGTTGTTTTCCTGTTTTACTTATGTCTAATGCAAGTGTTTTCATATTTTTTATTGCAAAAATAGGCTAATTATTGTAAAAATACTATGACATTGAGCATTAAAATTTTTCAATCACTATCTTAGGTTATCTTATCAAAGATTCAATTTTCGACTCCACTTTCTCAAACCCAAACCCCCTCAATATCCGCGTCATTTTAGCTTGAATCTCGGTATTGCACAAATTACCAATCGTTCCTTCGTGCGTATGTTCCACGATTTTATCTGTTGTAAAAGTTTGATTTTCAACCGATTCACCAATTTGCTTATACGCATCGCGGAAAGGCACACCCCCCAGTACAAGACGGTTGACTTCTTCGACAGTAAACAGATATTTATAGTTATCATCGTCTAAAATATTGTCTTTGACGATGATATTTTTCATCATAAATTCCGTCATCGCCAATATGTTTTTAACCTCATCGAGCGCAGGGAAAATGACTTCTTTCAGCAATTGAAAATCCCGATGATAACCACTCGGTAAGTTACTTGTCAACAAAGCAACCTCTGTAGGCAGGCTTTGCAAACGATTCGCTTTGGCGCGTATCAACTCAAAAACATCTGGATTTTTCTTATGCGGCATGATGCTCGAACCTGTCGTTAACTCAGGTGGCAAAGTAATAAAATCAAAATTTTGATTGATATACAAAGTAATATCCATTGCCAATTTCGACAATGTATGCCCCAAAGCTGCCAAACCAAAGGCAACAAATTGCTCCGATTTACCACGACCCATTTGTGCCGCTACGACATTATAATTTAAATCATCGAAGCCCAAAAGCTCCGTTGTCCGCCTTCTGTTTATTGGCAAACTTGACCCATAGCCCGCTGCTGAGCCCAAAGGGTTTTGATTCACAATTTTAAAAACAGCTTGCCACAACTGCACATCATCGGTCAAAGTTTCTGCATAAGCCCCAAACCACAAACCAAAACTCGAGGGCATAGCCACCTGCAAATGTGTATAACCGGGCAAAAGGACATTTTTATACTTTTCGCTTTGCACTATTAAGGTGTCAAACAAAGAAGTGACCCCCTCAGTAACGGAGCGAATTTCAGCACGGAAAAACAGTTTTAAGTCCACTAAAACTTGATCGTTGCGGCTCCGAGCAGAGTGTATCCGCTTGCCCATATCGCCCAATTGCTGCGTCAACAAAAATTCTACTTGCGAATGTACATCTTCGACCCCCTCAGTAATGACGAATTTCTCTGCAACAGCATCGCGGTAAAGTTGTTTCAAAGATGCGCTAAGTGCTTGATATTCAACCTCTTCGAGCAATCCAACTTCTAAAAGCATTTGTGTATGCGCCAAAGAACCGAGAATATCGAAAGGCGCGAGCCGCAAATCCATTTCACGGTCACGCCCCACAGTAAATGCTTCAACTGCTTGATTGGTAGAAAAGTCTTTTTGCCAAAGTTTCATAATGGGTATTAATTGGTAATTGAAAAAAGTGATGTCTTATTTTTGAGACGCAAAGTTCACCTTTTTGATGTAATTTTGAACACCCTTGTAAAATATCTCAGCATAGACAAATATACCTTATGTTTTATCTCTATAAATAAAATACCAAAAATACCTTAAAAATCGTGTTTTTACCCTTGTTTTTGTCATAAAAAAAAACAAACCTTTGCATATCCTACCTGTGAACAGTTGCCAAAATTTAAATTAACTATTTTTAGCAACCGAACTTACAAACCACTCATTTTTTGGACAATATATTTGCTGGGTTTATGACTTAGCGAGGTAATATTTGTGCTCAATTTATTAAACTTAAACATTACTTATTTTTGGAATCAAAACTTTCTGTACTATCCGTTTCAAATATCACAATAATTTAATTTAACATATAATTGCTAAGCCTTTCATTGCAAGGTTTAGCCCCTGTATTTCCCTACATGCCAACTGATTATGAGAAAACAATGGACTTATAACCTGTTCCAGACCCGAATTGTAACCCATGTCGCCTCCTTCGGGAGGCAAAAATATATTTGATTAAGAGGTGAAAGGAAAGCGGTGTAGTGAATGTTCAGAAAAGCGAGTCAAAGAGTAAAGTAGTTTAAAAATAAATTGCTCAAAATTTTAAAAAGGGACTCTTGCCCTTTTTTACTGGCTCGGAACACCTTATCCCCATTTCAATGCTTTGCCAATTTTAAGAAAAATGCAATTTTTTAAATTTGGCAAAGTGTTGAAATCGTGGATAAGGATTTTACCCGCATATCTTTTTCAACTTTTACCACACATATTTTTCAAAACGCTCGCCAAATTTTTCTTTCAATTCTTTAGCAATACTTTTCCAATTGAGCACCTTTCGACTCCAACCATCAGTGTACTGTTAAAAAAATCTGTTTCAATAGGGCTTTGTCGTTCACCCAAAAGCCTTTAGTTTTGGTCACTTTACGAATCTGCCGATGTAATGCCTAAACAGCGTTAGTGTTATAAATCATGCGTCTCAGGTTTTCGGTATAATCTAAAAAACCGACCAATTCCGTCCAATCTTTTTCCCACGACTTGTTAATACACCTTCCGTCTCAACTAAGCCTTTACCCGATTGAAAGCCTTCTATCGCTTCTCGCTCAAATTCTCCGTAATCAAATTCTTGAGTCCGTGGCTTTTCTTTCGAAATGGCTTTTTTTTTCATAATTCAACGGTCGTTGTTTTTTACCTTTGACACACTTTATTAAACAGTCTCCGACTTATCATTTTATCCTTGCTTATTCATTAATGGATAGCTCCCATTTTGATGATAACTTGACGCACCAATTGACAAATTATTGGGATAATAAACTTAATTTTACGTCAAAATATAAATAATACTGATTCGAAGAATTCCTTTGGAAGGGGTATCACAATTCAATACCCTCCGCTTAGAATGTATAAAAAACAAAACATGAAATTATTGCACACCATTGCTTTTGCGTTGGTCTCTTCTCTTTTTGCTTGTAAAAAAACAACAACTCAAACCGAAAACGCTGTTTTCTCTAAGGTTTCATCTGACCAATCGGGTATCAAATTCAATAATACCGTTACCAATTCCAAGGACTTCAATATCCTTATTTATCGCAATTTCTACAACGGCGGTGGTGTCGCTATTGGCGACATCAACAACGACGGTTTGTCTGATGTGTTTTTTACGGCTAATATGGGTGCGAATAAACTATACCTCAACAAAGGCGGTTTGAAATTCGACGATATTTCTGAAAAAGCAGGTGTTGAATCCAAAGACAATTGGAGCACAGGCGTGGCGATGGTGGACATCAACAACGACGGTCTTTTGGATATTTATGTCTGCAATGCAGGTTACTTTAATGGCATTGTGCCTAAAAATCAATTATTTATCAATAATGGTAATTTAACATTTACAGAAAAAGCAAAAGATTATAACCTCGACCAATCGGGTTACTCGACCCATGCTGCTTTCTTTGACTATGATGGCGATGGCGATTTAGATTGTTATATCTTAAAAAACTCTTTTATCCCAGTTAATGCCCTCAATTATTCCAATAATCGAGACCTGCGTGCCAAAGACTGGCCTGTGGCTGACTTCTTGAAAGGCGGCGGCGACCAATTGATGCGGAATGACAACGGCAAATTTGTAGATGTGAGAGAAAAAGCGGGCATTTATGGCAGTCTCATTGGCTTTGGTTTGGGTGTAACAGTGGGTGATGTGAACAACGACGGTTGGTTAGATATATATGTATCCAATGACTTTTTTGAGCGTGATTACCTCTATATCAATCAAAAAAATGGCACATTCAAGGAAGACATTACCAATGAAATGCAGCATTTGAGCCTCGCTTCGATGGGTTCGGACATGGCTGATGTGAACAATGATGGTTTGCCAGATGTCTTTGCAACTGAAATGTTACCCTACGACGAGGAACGTTTGAAAACAACAACGGAATTTGAAAACATTGACATTCATCAACTCAAACAACAGCGTGGGTTTTATGAACAATTTTCTCAAAACACCCTTCAAATCAATCAAGGCAATGGTAGTTTTAAGGAAGTGGCCCATTATTCAGGCGTGGCAGCTTCTGATTGGTCATGGGGTGGGTTGATTTTTGATGCCGATTTTGATGGACAGCAAGACCTTTATGTGTGCAACGGCATCAGTCACGATGTCATTGACCAAGATTTTATTGATTTTTTTGCCGACGATATTATCCAAAAAATGGCAATGACAGGCAAAAAGGAACAGGTTGAAGAAGTCATTAAAAAAATGCCGTCTGTTCCGATTCAAAACCTGATGTTCAAGAATAAAGGCAATTTGCGCTTTGAAGATGTCTCAAAACAATGGGGGTTAGCAGATAAAACTTTCTCTAACGGAGCTGCTTATGGTGATTTGGATAATGATGGCGACTTAGATTTGGTGGTTAACAATGTGAATGAAGAGGCTTTTGTGTATGAAAACCACACGACAAAGGACAGTTCCAAGGCTTTTATCGGCTTTTCACTGAGGGGGGGTGACAAAAATACTTTTGCCATTGGTTCAAAAATCCAAGTGTTTAGTGGTGGTCAAATTTATCAAAAAGAAAATATACCGACACGCGGCTTTCAATCGTCTATGGATTATAAACAGATGATTGGCTTACC
>JANMJN010000091.1:0-2570 GCA_031371355.1 Saprospiraceae bacterium | reverse complement strand
AAAGTTTCCCGAACATGGTGCCCAAAACCATAGAATATTTTGCACTAAAAATTTCGATTTGCCTATTGAGACAGCCACAATTATTCACATTCAAATATTTATTCGAATATGTTCAAACGAAAACCTGAAACTCTTTTTTATAGTATAGCAGCTGTTTTGATGTTGTTATATGTTGGCTCAACAATAAATGAACAACACAATTGGGCGGGCGGATTGCTCATGCTCTTTTTTGCAAGCCTTGCTCTGGCATTCAGAAGCCATCCTTTTCTGAAAACAATTTCATTTACAGTATTCATTTTCGCTGCTGTTTCTATGGCGATGTATTACCCACAGTATTTCTTAGAATGGGGCGGTTATAAATTGAGTGGTTTAATAATCCCATTGATACAAATCATCATGTTTGGCATGGGTACTTCCATGAGTTTAAATGATTTTGCAACTGTTGTCAAAACACCAAAAGGCGTTGTTATTGGCGTTTTTAGTCAATTTATTATCATGCCTTTGCTCGGATTCACACTCGCATCCTTAACCCATTTCGAGCCTGAAATAGCAGCAGGCATTGTATTGATAGGTTGTTCACCAAGCGGTTTGGCATCTAATGTCATGGCTTATTTAGCTAAAGCAAACTTAGCTTTGTCCATCACTATCACCTCCATAACGACATTAATAGCCCCAGTCGTTACACCTATGTTAATGAAAGTATTGGCGGGTGCATTGGTAGAAATTGATGTATATAAAATGATGTGGGATATTTCTAAAATGATCATCATACCAATAGGTGCAGGACTACTTTTCAATAAACTTTTACGCGGTAAATCCAAATGGGTTGACGATGCAATGCCCATTGTTTCGATGCTTGGCATTGCGACCATACTGGTCATTATCACTGCTGCGGGAAGAGAAAACCTAGTAAAAATTGGTCCTGCATTGATAGGTGTCGTTTTGATTCACAATATGTTTGGCTATTTTTTGGGCTATTGGTCAGGTCGTTTATTCAAATTACCAGAAAGCGATTGCCGTACTATTGCTATTGAAGTCGGCATGCAAAATGGCGGTTTGGCTTCTGGCATTGCAAAAGAGATGGGTAAAATAGCGACTTTAGGCTTAGCTGCTGCCGTTTTTGGTCCTGTTATGAACATAACAGGCTCCATACTTGCCAGTTGGTGGCACAGTCGTTTACCTAAAACAAACGAACTGGACGTCCTCGAAGTGGCATAATACTGAGGGGGTGTCGTTATAAAAAACATTTATTCACTACAATAAATTTTTCACGCAATGTCAAAGCTGAAATATGCATTAATCTTTTTTAGCATTATGGCTTTTAGTCTCGGTGGAAACTGTCAGCAAATATCAAAAGAAGAACTCATTTTTCTAACGCCCGAATGGAAAGGAGAACGTTTCCCTGATGGTCGCCCAAAAGTGTCCGACAACCTGCTGGACCGTTTAAAATTAGTGACCCACGAAGAGGCTTGGGCGGTGCTTAGAAATGAGAATTTCAAACACCAATATGAAGATGGGTGGCAAATGATAAATCCAGACAGCGTTCTGGTTGGCAGAGCAGTTACGGCTATTTTTATGCCTGGCAGACCTGACATTCATCGTGTCATAGACAAAAAAGGACACGACAAGGACGGTCGTGTGAAATCACAAAACGCGTGGCCCATAGATATGCTCGTAAAGCGCGATGTCTATGTCGTCGATCAATTTGGCGCGCATGAAGATGGTCCCACGATTGGCGACAATTTGGGCAATTCCATTTTTGCTAAAACTGGAAATGGTATTGTCTATGACGGTGCGGTACGAGACATTAACGGATTAAAAGAAATCGGTTCTTTTACCTCATTTTTCCGCAGTTATCATCCATCTCACCATTTGAATAATCCAGATGGGCAATTAAATACCACATTAATCGGCATCAACCAACCGACAAGGATTGGCAAAGCAACCGTTATGCCTGGCGATGCTATTTTAGGGAGAGATGGCGGTGTGATTTTTATTCCGCCCCATTTAGTAGAAAAAGTGGTCAAAACATCTGAAATCGTCAGATTGCGCGACATGTTTGGTCATGAACGTTTGCGTGAACAAAAATATACGCCAGGTCAAATAGATACAAAATGGAGTGATGACATAGAACGTGATTTCTCCAAATGGCTGACCTTGCATATTGATAAATTGCCCGTACCGAAAGAACAAATAATGCTTTATTTAAAAGAGCGTACTTGGTAAAATCTACCCCTCAGTATTTTCTCTAATTATCTTTAAAAAACAGACAAAAATGGCAATTCCAACTTCCAGAAGGTCGTTCTTCAAAAAAGCCGCGATAGCAACAGCACTAACAAATCTTGCACCTTTAACTACTTTTGGTAAAGGTTATGAAACAGCCATAGACAAAACGCCTAAACTGTCTGCGCCCACAGATTTAAAAATTACAGAAATCAAATGTGGCTATATAAAAGGCAGTCTTTTTGTCAAAGTTCATACCAATCAAGGGATTTGGGGTTGCGGCGAAGGGCTGGTGGTGTTCCAGGGTGCCGAGGGCTATGTCAGCCCGGCCTGGTACCCGAGCAAGG
>JANMJN010000060.1:0-2894 GCA_031371355.1 Saprospiraceae bacterium | reverse complement strand
CATTCATTATGGAGGACAAACCGCATACAGCACCCGATTTTGCTGTGCCAACAGGTTTTATACAGGGTAAAGACAATCTGACATTTTTTCTACGTGGACGTGAACAGGCTATCAAATTTGTGGAAACGACTAAAATAGATTTACGCGCACATTTTGAATTAGCCAATACCGCATATCCACGCAATATGCACCAAGTTTTGATATATCAATGGGGGCATGTGGATAGGCATTTGAGGCAGATTGCCAAATTGAAAGCGCATAAAAACTATCCAAAAGCAACGGAAATAGTAAGCGATGACGCAGCTATTAAAGCGGCTATCAGTGCCGAAACAGCAGCTTGGTTGAGCCGTGATTCTGTCTTATATATGCAAACATACGCAGATGTAGCTATAACGCAACGGATGTGGAATAACAGTGACGGCTCTTTTGGGGGCGATAGAACTTTTGCTGCCATAAAAAAAAGCATTGGCGCGGATATTCGGGCAAGCCCAAACAAGAGCTATGAACCGAAAGTAGAGCGTACCGATTGGGTCATCAAGTCACTTACTCCTGACTGGGTTTGGGTGAATTTCATTCAAAAACTGACTTCTCAAAAAGGGGAAATCTATACCAGTTATGAAAGTCGTTTGCTCAAAAAAGAAGCGGGGAGGTGGAAACTATCAGTTATGAACGCCCTTTGGGATTATAAAAACGTACTCAACAAACAATAAAATTCACTAATTATTTTGCATAATAAATTGATTTTCAATAACGTATAAAATATATAGCAAATGAAATTTAAAATATTTTTTTCAATAATTATAATGATAATATCCCTGATAGCATGTAATGATAAGCCTGTTAACAATCAAGAAGGATTATCAACTCAAAGCGATATGAAATCTTCTACGCCCCTTGAAGGTAATTGGGAGCTTGTATCAAATGAAGTAGTAGGTCATAAAATTAACTTAAGCCAACATCAGCAATTTAAAGTATTCAATAAAGGTTTTTTTTGCTTTGTACTCAATGATTCTATGGGAAATTTTCATTCAGCAGGCGCAGGTTCTTACGAAGTAAATGGAAATATTTATAAGGAGACTATGAGTTATTATTCAAACCCAAAATATGTTGGCGCAAGCGATTGGCAAGAATGGGAAATGAAAGGTGATACCCTTATATTTAATGGATTTAAAAAAGTGACCTTATCCGATGGAACAGATGTAACGAAAGAATGGGAAGACCATAAATTTATTCAGAAAAGAATTAGGGCTAAAAGATGAGTTCAAATTATAAAGGATAACTAACAAATAATTGTGATTGACAATTTTAACGCTTAAAAACGAAGCAATTAGGGAACAAAAAAATTGATTTTCAATAATTTAAAAAACTAAAAACTCATGGTAACAATAGAAAAAAATCCAACACTCGACCTCAAAAACACCGCCATTGCTTTCATGTTCGCTTATGCGGAACAAGACCTCGAAAAGATGATGAGCCTTTGTAATACTGAGGGGTCTGTTTGGTTCAAACCTCTTGGCGACGACGGGCGCGGCACCATAGGCGGCTTAGGCAAAGGGCTGTGGTCAACGCTAATTGACTGTTTTCCGAACCTCGATAACACCGTCAATTCGGCTACTTTAGACCCCGACGGACAAGTGCGTTGTCAAGTAGATATTCGCGGAAAGCAAGCAAAAGAGTTTGCAGGGATTCCCTCGGTAGGCAAGGCTTTTGACAGCGACCATATCTTTATCTTTCACCACAATGCAGATGGACAAATTGACCGCCTCGAAATAGAGTGGAATCATGCGGATTTTCAACGGCAATTAGGTGTTGTTTAAATGTTATTGTTATTTTTGTAAAAAAACACCATGCTCCACTACCCCGTCGAAGCCGATGTCCTGCTGTTTTTGAGACACATTGTTGAGTCCTTACAACCGTTTGCAAAGGCTCATTCAGTCGCTTTGTCTTTTGAAAGCGAAAAGGAAACGCTGCGCTTGAACTATCATCCCGAAACAGTGGCTTCGGATGTGACACAATTGCTTTGCCGTGTTGTAACATTTACGCCGCAAAATCAAAAGGTCAAATTGAATGTATCTCTCATAAATGAGCGCACTCAATTTTACTTGAAACTCGTGGTCGAAAACACAGGGGTGAATGTTTCGCGCATTGGTGAGATTACCAAAGGCACACGCAACGCTGTTATCATTCATGCAGACAGAGATAAAAGTACCGCTTATGAAATACATTGGATTTTAGAAAAGCCATTAGAGACCAGCCCCTCAGTATCACCGCCTGTTTCACACCCGCCTGATGATGTACGTGGTTTTTATGCGGCTGTGCGGAACAGAATGAGTGTACATTTCAAAAAACAAGAGAATCGCTTGGCTCTTTTGGCGGTAGATAAGCCCAAAGAGGCTATTTTTCTACAAAAAGTCATGGCAGTCATCAATGCTCATATTGGCGATGAAACTTTTGATGTCGAACACTTGGCGCAGTCAATGGCAATGGGTCGGATGCAATTACATCGGCGGTTGAAGCCTTTAGTGAATCAATCACCTGCTCATTATATACGAGATGTGCGCTTGAAAAAAGCAAAGGAGATGATAGAAAAAGAGGATTTGAGCATTGGTGAAATTTGTTTTCAAGTTGGTTTTCAAAGCCAAAGTCATTTCACAAGGGCATTTATCGAGAAGTATGGTGTGCGCCCGACGGCTTATCGGCGGAAGAAATAGTTATATTTTTATCAAAATGTTACAAATAGGCAAAAGATAGATTCAAACAGGCTAAATACTGAGGGGGTAAACAGTTTACCTTTGCAGTATAAACATTCTCAAATGAAACAAGATGAACCAAGCAATGAAAAACAAGGAGTTTATACTCCATTACTACAATACCATCAGTGGCGCTATTAAAAC
>JANMJN010000041.1:0-5834 GCA_031371355.1 Saprospiraceae bacterium | reverse complement strand
CATGACTCAGAGAACAACGGACTCAACGTGTGTGAATCGCAAAACGGTTTTACGTACTTGGACAGCAACAGATGTTTGCGGAAATTCAAGGACAGCCAGTCAAGTCATTACAGTGTTTGACAATACTGGACCTGTTATCAGACCTATCAACCCTCGTTTGGCGGGTATGGTCAGTGGTGATACATTGACCATGACTTGCGAAGACATCCGCATTTTCCAATTGGGTGACGCCACTGTTACGGACAATTGTTCGGGCAATGTGACTTTGCGCTTTGAAGACTTGGCACTTCGTCGAGGGAATTGCCTAACGGATGGTTACAGTCTATTAATGGAGTGTCGTTGGGTTGCTGTTGACGATTGTGGCAACCAAAGCGAATGGCGTATTTTCCTCAAAATAACGGATAATAAACCACCCGTTTTGTCGGCTTGCCCTGCAAATATTACAGTCGCCTCGCCTTCTGACGTGCCAACTGCACCTACGCTTACGGCTACGGACAACTGTACAGATGTTGTGGACGTGACGATGGCGGCAATAACTGCACCGACAGGTAATAACTGCGATTATGTTCTTACACGGACTTGGACGGCGATTGACGGTTGTGGCAATTTCACAACTTGTAGTCAATTGATTACGGTTCATGACTCCATGACAGTGAAAGAAGTTCATACAAATGTCACATGCGCGGGCAACGACGGAACCATAACAATGGTGCCCACACAAGGCTTGAATTATGTTTGGTCTGATGGAGCTTCTGGTCCATATCGTACAAGGCTACAAGCAGGCGCTTACACTGTTACTGCTTCGCGTGGCAGCACGTGTCAAAAAGTCTTTACAATTATTATAGGTGACAATTGTAATTGTACGCCGCCAGCCGCGACGGTTCAAAAAACAGATGCCACATGTAGTAATGCCAATGGAACGGCTACGATTGTCGTTGATAATGCGGCTAACTACACATTCCTGTGGTCAACGGGTGCAAGCATCACGAATAGACACACAGGTTTAGTCGCAGGCAACTACTCGGTGACTGTTTCAAGAAACAGCGATGCCAACTGTTTGACCATTTTGGCAATAACAATTGGCAACAACAATTCGACTTGCTGCACGGATTTCATCGCTCAATCATCGCTTGTAAAAGTGATTACGGATTGCAACAGCAAGGCTGATGTGTGTGTGGAAATTCCGAACAACAGCATTGCATCTTACACCATTACAGATAATGGAACGCCTTATGCGGGTGGCTTCGGCACTTGTAACGCTGGTTCGACTTTACATTTTGCGAATGGTAACCACACGGTTATTTTTACGAATCCTTTTGGTTGCAAAGATACTTTGCTTGTAAAAGTGACGTGTTCGCCTGAAATTGTGATTAATCGTACAGTGATATTCCCACAAATAGATTCGACGTGCTTAACGGCAACACAACTCGGTTTGACAGGTAATATCGTCAGCGTGGTCAACGAATGTGCGGGTAATACCAACTATACGGACATTACGATAGACCCGATTTCACAATGTATCAAGTATAAAGCCTTGAATATTGGTGTGGACACAGCTTGTCTCCGCGTCATGACATCAACAGGCGGGTCGGCTTATGTGAAATTCATCGTTACCGTCACCTTACCAGCTTGTGGTAGTATTATTCCGCAAGATTCCGTTATCATTACAGATGCATGTACGGCGAATCCGAAAGTATGCGTTAAGATACCTTTCGATGTAATTCCAGATTACAACATCTTAGTCAATGGAACGGCTTATACAGGTGGGTTAGATGCATGTAACAACGATACAACGTTTGCTTACACTTACTTTACAATTCCTGGACGGGGTGCAACAGGACCTTATAGCCTCGATTACTGGACGGTCAATGGTACAACACATACTGCGCCAACAGTCAATACAATGGATGAATTAGTCGCTTTTATGAACGCTTGGGATCCAACAGGTCACTGGATACTCAGTTCTTCGACTTTAACCATTGTAGGTGGTGATAAAGGTAAAACCTATAGTGGTATCAAATTGACACGAACAAGCAATGGCTCTTACGGTATCATGGAGTTGAATACGAACATTATTCCACTTGGTACGGTTCTCGACATTCCACGTGGTCATTCAACCCTTGTATTCATCAACCAAAACACAGGTTGTGCCGATACATTGATTATCAATGCGGCTTGTGTGACCCCTCAGTATATTGAGTCTGCCATGTATGTCGGAGACAAAGACACCTTATGTATTGCGACCAATGAATTGTTGGGAACACGTTATCGGGTAACGAAACTTCTTCCAAGTACAAATACGCATGTACGATTCACCGACCTCGCAGGTACAACTTGCACTTCTCGCTTAGGTGTTGCCGCAGGTGTTGAAAAAGCGACTTATGTTGTTTCAGATGAGTTCGGTATCAACGATACAACTTACGTAACGACAAATGTTTATGCCCGCGCAGTGAAACGTCCAAGAGCCATAGACGACTATACTTCGACCATCAAGGCACAGCCAGTTTTGATAGATATATTGTCAAACGATAGCTTGAATACGAACAGCGGTAAGGTGACCATTGTCGCTAATCCTAAACATGGTGAGGTAATTGTTACGTCCGACATGCGCATCATTTACACGCCCGACTTGGATTATTGCAACAGTGGACAAGCTGATGTCTTTACTTATGGGCTTTGCAACATCGGTGGTTGTGATACCGCCAAAGTTGAAGTAACGGTCAGTTGTGATAAGATTAAGATATACAATGCTTTCTCACCGAATAACGATGGAATAAACGATTTCTTCGTCATCGAAGGCATCGAAAAATTCCCGAACAACATCGTCAACGTCTATAACCGTTGGGGTACAGAGGTGATGAAAACAAAAGGTTATAAAAACGATTGGAACGGTAAATGGAATAATGCTTACCTACCTGATGGCACGTACTTCTATATCTTCGACGATGGTGAAGGAAATAAAAAAATAGGGTACGTACAGATACAACGGTAACATACTATGAGAAACGGGTCGTAAGTCAGGGGTTGAAAAATCAAGACTTATGACCCAATCCTCATAGACAAAGAGATAAAATGATTTAGTGAAATAGTTTGACCTAAGCTGTCTTGTTCCTTTTGTGGACGGACAGCTTTTTTTTTAATAATTTTAAACTTAAACGATAAGAGAAAGTCCAAAAAAAGCGACAAACTTATAATACAATTCGTTTTATCGAAATCACCCCATTTATTGAAAATTAGCATCATTGATTGAAAATCTTCACGTTTTTAGTCATCGTAGTTTATATTTACGGTGGTTTTCGGTCGGTGCACACACTGACCGATTTTTTTAACATTCAAAAAAGTAAATAATGAAAAGAAAATGGGATTTTGTGGCTTTTTTTGTACCCCTCAGTATGGTATGGATAAATACAGCTTGCTTGGGTCAAACACCCACATGGGCAGATAAAATTGCACCTATTGTTTACAAAAACTGCACAAGTTGCCATCATACAGGCGGTGTGGCTCCTTTTTCTCTAACCACTTATGCTCAAGCGAGCAATTTTAAATCGTCTATACGAAATGCTGTTAATTTAGGTCACATGCCACCTTGGCCTCCAGACCAAAAATACAATGCCCTTGCTTACGCGCGTACTTTGTCCGATGCAGACAAAAAAGCCATCATTGACTGGGCAAATGCCGATGCGCCTTCTGGTAATTTAGCTAATGCCCCAGCTGTACCTGTTTATACGGATGCCCCAGCCATTCCAAATCCAGATTGGACACAGCGTATTCCAAAATATACCGTAACAAGTAATGAGGATGTTTACAGGTGTTTCCCCATGCGTTCAGGCACAACGGTTGATAAATTTATCACAGGTTTAGAATGCCTGCCTGGCAACGGTACGATTGTACACCACATCCTCATATTTGCGGACAACTCCAATAAGTGTTTCGACCTCGATGCCGCCGACCCGGAACCGGGCTATACCAGCTTTGGTGGTGTCGGTTCCAATTCGGCAACGCTTATTGGTGCTTGGGTGCCAGGTTCGCAGCCGCAGATCTATCCTGCCGGAATGGGGGTTAAATTAGCAGCAGGCACAAATATCATTTTACAAATTCACTATGCACCCAGTTCATCAGGCAAAACGGATTCGACCATGTTGCGCTTCAAAACAAGCGAACAAGCCCTTAGAGAAGTGCGAATTGTGCCTATTTTGAACCATACCACCTCTTTAACAAACGGTCCACTCGTTATTCCTGCCAATACAACAAAGACATTTTATGCCCAATACACCAATGCTTTAGCAGACGGTACGCTTATCAGCATCGGACCACACATGCACCTCATAGGGCGCAGCATCAAGGCTTGGCAAGTTCTACCTTCTGGTGATACCATACCACTCATAAAGATTAACAATTGGGATTTTCATTGGCAAGGCTCCTATTTGTTCAAAAAAGCTATTAAATTCCCTCGTTTAGCAAAATTACAAAGCGAAGCATTCTACGACAACACCATGAGCAACCCTAATCAGCCAAGCAGTCCACCCAAAACCGTCACTTTAGGCGAGTCCACAACGGATGAAATGATGCTCATTTACTTTGCTTTTTTAGCTTATCAAGCAGGAGATGAGAATTTGGTGCTTGAAAACACAGCTACGGGAACAGAAGACACCCCCCTCAGTAAAACTGACCTTTCTGTCTTTCCAAATCCGGTATCAAACGACTTGACAATTCGTTTCGACTTAAAAGAAGCCGAAGCTATAACGATTCAAGTTTTTGATTATCAAGGTGTTATGGTGCAAAACACTGCTGTGAATCAACGTTTTGATAAAGGCAAAAACGAATGGCAGGTCAATACAAAGGATTTACCAAATGGGGTTTATTTTGTAAAAATCAATTCTGATAAAACCTATGGTGTGCAGCAGTTTGTGAAAGTAAAATAGGAAAAATAGGCTATTAAATAAATGAAAAAGGCTCGTCTAAAACGAGCCTTTTTCATTTATAGCTACCTCAAGCCGGTTTTGGTATACGCGCATAAGGCAGACGGTGAATCATCTTTGTTGTATGATAACTATCCAAGCCACACAAAGCGACCGTTTCAGCACGGTTTAGATCTAAATTACCTTTCTCGTCTAAACAATCTTTGGGTAAAAACAATTCAATGACTTTACCGATAATCATTGTCGTTTGATTCGCTTTGATGTAGTACTCCTCCACATATTCCAAACCCATTTTTATGAAGCTTTCAGCAACATAAGGCACGTTTTTTAGCCCCAAATACTGAGGGGTCAAACCAACGGCATCAAATTCTGAAACACCATCGGGATAACTCGCTGATGTCTGATGCGCTTGAAGGATGATATCAAGGCTCACATGATTGAGTGTAAAAAAGCCTGAATTTTTTATATTATTATAGGTGTGCCGTGATGTTTTGCCATCGGGCACGACGGGACGAGTTATGAAGCCAATAAGCGGTGGTTCAGAACCGATGTGAACGGCTGATGAAAAAATTGCCAAATTGGGCAACCCCTCAGTATTGACAGTCCCAATGAGGTTCGCACTTTTAAAGCCCGTTATGGCATTAATGAGTGTTAAACGAGGGATGCGCTCCATCGCTTGAATGTCTTTTAAAGAAAGTTGTAGCATAAATATTTTTTTGCTTCAAACGCCCAAAGTTGTGTGATTGTTTAGTTGTTTGAAAATTTAAGAGATTTTGATGAAAAAAGGCGTTTAACCATATAAATACGTGTACAATGCCTTGAAGTAAGGAGGGGTCAGAAAAGAATGATTCAGTTGAAAAACAAACGCAAAAGATTTTTTAATAAATTTTAAGAAAACTATTTGGTAGAAAGAAA
>JANMJN010000020.1:0-3742 GCA_031371355.1 Saprospiraceae bacterium | reverse complement strand
TCCCGAATTGTTTTCTTCTGCTTGCCCCCTCAGTGCAGCAACGGGTCCTTTGACGATGGATAATGCCAAAACCAATGTTAAAAGAGCTGACTCAACGGCGACGGATGTACAGATTGAAGCATTTTACAAAAGACAAAGCGTACCCGAATTGGTGAATACCATGCCTGATACGCTCAAAAAAGCAGTGCGTTGGTATATTGACTGTGGCGATGATGATTTTTTATATGAAGGCAATTCGCTCGTGCATATTGCTATGCGTAAAAAAGAAATTCCCCACGAATTTCGCACCCGCGATGGCGGACATACTTGGACATATTGGCGACAAGCGTTGCCAGAGGTGTTAGAGTTTGTTTCGCAAGCGTTTCATCAATTTTGATGATGTGAAACAAAAAAAGGATAAAATACTGAAGGGGTATAAACAGTTGATTTTCAATGGGTTCAACCTTTTGTTTTTTATACAGGTATATTTTTTGAAAAAAACCTCGTCGAAGTTCAAAACTTCGACGAGGTTTTTTAGTCTTTAAATCTATTTCCCAACATAAGTCAAACGGTAAATCTTATTACCCCAATCGTCAGAAATCAAAAGAGAACCATCTAAAGCGACTTGAACATCAACGGGGCGACCAAAAAGGTCATCGTTTTTTTCAAATTTTACATACGTTTGTTCGCCATAAGGTTTGCCATTTTCAAACAAAACCTTTGTAACTGCATAACCACCTTTCACACTCCGATTCCAAGAACCATGATAAGCAACAAAAGCATCCCCTTTGGCATTTGGGAATTGATTGGCATCGTAAAAAGTCATGCCATTGGGTGCATAATGCGACCCTGTAGCCCAAGCCGGAGGCGTTGTTTTAGCTGCCCAATCCACAATATCTGGACGATTCATATATTCATAACGAGGCAGCCGATTGCCTGTGATATACGGATGCCCGTAAAAAGCACCTTCAACATAATGATTCATTTCGCAAGGCGGGTTCCAGTCTGTTATGGGTTTTCTGCCAGTTTTATCCTTCTTTTCCATGATGTCACCGAAGTTGTCGCTGCCGTGATCCATGCCCCAAATTTCATTTGTTCCAGGACGCAGAACAAGTTTTTCTGTATTCCGCAAACCACCGCAAAACAGCTTTTTATCAGAGCCATCTAAGGCAAAAGACCATATTTTCAAACGTTCAGTCGCCGTTTCGTCGTCAATATTCCCGCTGCAACCGATAGATGTATAAATGCGGTTGTTCAAAATCAAAAGCGAACGCCACCAATGTCCACCACCCGAAGGCAGTTTCCCAGTAGGAATGACTGTAATGTCTTCGTCTGCCACACCATCATTATTGGTATCACGAGCTTTGAAAATTGCACCCGATTCAGAGTACCACAACCAGCCTTCGTGCCAGCACATACCATGGGCGTTTTTATGACCTTTGACAAAAGTGGTCACGGTTTCGTAGTAACCATCTTTGTTCTTGTCTCGACAGGCTTTTATTTCACCTTCGCCAGGCATAGAAACAAATAGTACCCCCTCTGTATTCATGACCAAATCGCGCGGATTGGTGATGTCTTTTTGAACAATGGAGAGTTTATATCCTTCACGCACCCAAATATCAGAGCTGACGGTATCTTTTTGAGCAACCAGACAGGAATTGAGAAGCGTCGCCATAAAAAGTATGACTAAACAGCAATTTTTCATTTTTAAATAAATTTGCGAAATGAGTGAATACTTAGGAATGATAAATAATAAACGATGAATGATTAATTTATAAAATATTGATTATCAGTATTTTGCAAATTCATCATTTGCTTAACTATGCAACGCCCGATTGTCCGTCGCAGCTAAACAAGCCTCTTTAAAAGCCTCTGTATATGTCGGATGTGCATGACTCATTCGTGCCGCATCTTCTGCCGACGCACGGAACTCCATCAAAGCAACCGCTTCTGCTATCATGTCGGCGGTACGCGGACCAACCATGTGAACACCGAGAATTTCGTCTGTTTCTTTATGTGCCAATACTTTGACCATCCCCTCCGTATCCATGCTCGCACGAGCGCGTCCGAGGGCTTTGAAGGGAAATTTTCCGACTTTATAAGGCATTCCCTTTTCTATCAATTGCTCTTCAGTATAGCCAACGGCAGCCACTTCTGGCCACGTATAAACGACACCTGGAATCAACAAATAATTGATATGCGGCTTTTGTCCAACAATAGTTTCCGCGACAAAAACCCCTTCTTCTTCGGCTTTATGTGCCAACATTGCCCCTTTTACGACATCGCCAATGGCGTAAATGCCTGGAACATTGGTTTGCAAATGACCATCAACTTCAATTCTGCCTTTCTCATCTTTTAAAACGCCCGCGTTTTCCAAACCCAAATTGTCGGTGTAAGGACGACGACCAATGGCAACAAGGCAATAATCTGCCTCGATGCTCAAAACCTCTTCTGTATCGCGTCTTTTATACTCAACAACCACCCCCTCAGTATTGGGCGTGACGTTGGTAACACCATGTTTTAAGTAAAAATCCATACCCAAACCTTTCAAAGAGCGATGCAATTCCTTTGAACAATCGCCGTCCATACCTGCGATAATGCGGTCTAAAAACTCAATGACATGAATTTTTGTACCCAAACGGGCATAAACAGAACCCAATTCTAAACCAATGACACCCGCACCAATGATGACCATTGACTTTGGCACTTCTTGAATATTCAAGGCTTCAGTAGAGGTAATGACCCGTTTTTTATCATAGTTGAAATTAGCAGGTACAATGGGTTTTGAACCAGTGGCGATGATGGTTTTGTCTGTTTCGATTTCTTCAACCGTCCCATCTGCCTTCGTAATCGCTATTTTATTAGCTGTAACAAATGAACCATGACCTGTGTAAACCGTCACTTTATTTTTTTTCATCAAAAACTCAACGCCTTTGCACGTTTGGTCAACCACGTCTTGCTTGCGTTTTATCATTTGCGGCATATTGACATCAATGGTGCCTTTTATATCTATGCCATGTGTCGTAAACGTGTGCGTCGCATTGTGATAATGCTCGGAGGAGTCCAAAAGGGCTTTTGAAGGAATGCAACCGACATTCAAACAAGTGCCGCCCAACGTCGAATAACGTTCGATAATGGCTGTTTTCAAGCCTAATTGTCCGCAACGAATCGCTGCCACGTAGCCGCCTGGACCAGAACCAATAATAGTTACATCGTATTTCATAAGTGAAAAATGAAAAGTGAAAAATGAAAAATAGTGAAGCCGTCAAACATATATAGACTTCTCGATACAAAGGTAACGCCCCCCTCAGTATTTTTATAATTTTGAAGCGAAAAGGAAAAAATAGTTCCTATTGTTTTGTTCTTTAACACAAAAGAGGGTATTTTTATCAAAAAATTAAAAAATGGTCGGCGCAGCAATCCAAACATCTAAAAACTTAGCAAGTGAAGTCATGGCACCAAAAGCCTTTCTTGAATGGGAACGTCGGCAAAGGGTCAGACATGAATTTATTGATGGTAAAATCTATACTATAAGTGGTGCAAGTAGAAAACACAATAAAATCACCTTCAATTTGAACGGTTTGTTGTGGTTTATCCAACAGAGTTTGGAAAACTTTGAAGCTTTTTCGACGGATATGCGGACTTTTGCACCGCAAAAAGGCAACTATTTTTATCCCGATATTGTAGTCATAAAAGGAAAAGACCAATATTAGATGATGAATTTGATACTTTAATAAATCCAACACTTGTTTTTGAAGTGGCT
>JANMJN010001357.1:0-2086 GCA_031371355.1 Saprospiraceae bacterium | reverse complement strand
CACTGCTAAAAAACGATAAACAATATTTCCACCCATACCTCGTACAAGGTTTAACGATCAACTAAAAGCCATAACCGAATTAGCCGGTTGGACCGGCGAAACAGGCAAACAACGCAAACGCCGTGGGCTTGCAGTAGAAGGTACATTTGGTGCAGGCAAAAAGAAATACCGTTTCTGCGATTTGGTTTCATCGCACATCATGCGCCGCACTGCCATTACCACCATGCTGATGATGGGCATGAAGGAGCATGTAGTAAAGCAAATATCAGGGCACAGCAACGATAGTAAATCTTTTTATCGCTATGTAAACCTTGTGCAATCGTATTTAGATAATGAGATGGATGAAGTTTTTAATAAGCTGGCAAAAGTGGGGTAGGGTTGAGCTTTTTTGGTTCTTTCAACCTTAGGCCTTTCAAAAGTCCCCAGCCCGAAGGTTCGTAGCTCACGAAACTTAATCGGCGGAATACTTGGGGCATCGCTTAAATCTTCGCCGCTGATTGATTTTTTATGTGCGGAGTAAAAACTTATTCAAATACCCCCATCTCACCTCCCTGATTAAACCTTCCCATTTGTACTGCTTTACCTCTCTCCGGCACTTCAATCACAATATCCACATCATGCTGAAAAGTATTATCACCACGGAATGTGCCCCCTTTTGTAGCCTGAAAAATAAAGATGAATGATTTCGTGGGGTTGACAGCTTTTAAGCGATTCAGATCTTGCGGTACTAAACCCAATTTATTTACACTGTCTAAAAATATAAAATCGTAAGCAGATAAATTTTCCGGAAGCACAGAAGCAACAAATAGGTTCGGATGTTTTACATTTTTATCATTGAGTTTCATTTGGAGAGTGTAGTCCAAACCCTCCTCACGGGCAACATATAAAACATTGCCATGATTGCGTGCAAGGTAGCCGGCAAAATCTATGCAGAGATAGGACTTACCCATTTTAGGTTTACCAAAAACCATTGCGGTAAAATTGCGGGACGGGTCACCGATAAGGACTAACCATTTCCCCTGAAAACCCAGCGTATCAAATTCCAAATTGGCAAAATCCATGCTGTTCATTATCGAAGGTTTGGTTTCAACACCATTGAGGTTATTGCAGGCGCAACCCAATACGCCTTCCAAACCGTTTAAAGTTGCCTGTTCAATTGCCAATGTTTTTTGTGATGCAGTCGTAATAAATAACTTTAGGTTTTTCTTCAATTCGTGTATCTCAACGATGTATGGATCATTGTCTGTTATCTTTCCTTTTGTGATAGAATTGTTTATCTGATCCAACAACAATTTTGCTTTTTGTTTCATGCTCGGCTTTTCATTCATGCCTATGTATCGCTTGATAAAACCGATGGATGCCAAAACTTTTTCTTCTCCTGCGAATTTCTTCAAAGCTTCAAAAGTTTCCGGTTTCAATTCAATTTTAATTTTCGCTTTCATGGTATTAAAAGTGTCAATCAAATTCGATTGTATAAACTTTATCTGATCGGCATACGAAGATGTTTTTCTGATTTTCTTTTCAACAATGGCTTTTTGCAAGGCATTGATAAATCTTAAAATATCTTCTTTCAATTTCGTTTTTCCATCAAGATTGATGAAGCGTTTTATAAACCGTATTTCTTCTGGAATGCGTTCTACCAGTAATGGCGTATCTGTAGTTGTAATTATTTTTTTTGCTTTAGGTTGTATTGGTTTTTTTACAGGAGTTTGCTGCTTTGGCAAAGAGGTAGAATTATTTTTATTTGCAGGAATTGATTTCCCTTTATCAACAGTATTTAACGCTTCATTGAGTTTTAGAATATAGAGGTCGATCGTTTTTTTAATGGCTTCACTCCCTTGGTAGGTATTCCAATCTGTACCATCGTTGGTAGCTTTTTTTACAAACTCATTTCCTTTTTTTAATGCATCCGGTAATTCATTAAAATTGATGGAGTTTTTTACTGTTTCAACGGATTGCTTCTCAAGGTTTTGTACAAAATCATGAACCTCTTGAATTACTTTTAAAATCTGTGCTATTTCTGAATATTGCCGGTTTTGAAAAGAGAGAATATTGTTAGTCTGGGCGAGGGGATGACGCCGCTCGT
>JANMJN010001314.1:0-10701 GCA_031371355.1 Saprospiraceae bacterium | reverse complement strand
CGGGCCGGTAAATCCTTAATTCATAATCACCGGGCGAACGGGGTATATAGGAATAAACAGTATTGTTTGCTACACTTAGCTGATTTTCGATCATCAGCTTATCTTCTTTTTGCGACTCATACCGGAAATAGCTGCCGTTTTTCGTTAGGACAGTTCTGTATTCATGTTTGATAATTTCTACTCTTGCTGTAGAATTAACAGCGTTCCCTTCTTTATTTACGAGTATCCGAGTCCCGAATATCCGAATCCCGAGTATCCGAATCACCGAATCTCAACAATCTGAACATGATAAATTAAGACCGAATGAGGTGACACAATCACTTTTCCATCTTCAAAAGGTGTAGCGCCATAAGCTAATTTTGAAGGAATCAATATATAACCTTCTGCCCCCGTATTGAAAAACTTTAAGCCTTCTTCCAAACCTGGTATCAATTTTTGCTCGCCTATTGTCATCGTTTTAGGTAGTTTATCCTTGGTTTCATCAAAAATACGGTCGCTTAAAAACATTGCATTGTAGTGAACAGTGACCTTGTTGCCTGATTTTGGCATATTGCCACTGCCTTGTTTCGTCACAATATAACTCAAACCTGATTCTGTCCGATTCACTTTAAGGCGGTGTAAAAGAGCGTAATCATTGATATGCTTTTTGTCCGTTTCAAATTGTTCGGCAGAGCGATTGTCAAACATTTTACGCTGTTTGTCCTCTAATTTATGGATATGGGCTTCGTATTGACTCTTGTTTAAGACTTCAACCAATTCAATATCATAAACCAGTGGCGAATTAGGCGGTATAACCGTGCCAATACCAATCGATCCATAAGCTAAATAAGCGGGAATATAAAGCGTCGCTTTAGTCCCTATTTTGAGTTTTTGAATGGCTTTGTTCCATCCTTCAATGACTTGTCCGTTGCCCAATTGAAAAACATAAGGCTCGTCTTTAGGCGATTCATCGAACACCTTACCACTCAAAAGTTTACCAACATATCGAATTTTTACAAAATCACCTTGCCGAGGTAACTGACCAGCCCCCTCAGTAATAACCGAGTAAAAAACGCCTTCATGCATTTTTTCAGCCTTTATATTTTTAGTGGACAAAAAACCTTCAATGCTCAAGCTATCGCCTGCAAAGGTCGGCGTGATACCCCTCAGTACGAGACCGAGAGCGATAAAAATTTTGAGTTTTTTCATTGAATAGTACATTTACCTTTTTCTTCCGAAAAAGAATTGAGTTAAAAAGAGTTTAAAAGCTACACAACGAAAACAAAAGCATAAACAATGCCAAATAAGGTTAAAAGATCAAAAAAAAGGCATAAAAACAAGCAAAATCTCGTTTTTACACCTTGGTTTGGGCTTTAATTTAGCTTACTTCGTCAACATATCTGCAAAACTTTTCAGACTGTCAAATTGGAAATCAGGCTTCATTACTGAGGGGTCTTCATCTTTGCCTTCAATAAAAACTTTGACCATGCCCAGACGTGCGCCAAATTCCATATCGCTTATGGAATCGCCGACAATAACGGAACGGCTGAAATCAATTTCTGGAAAATCGGCTTTGGCTTGTAGTGCCATACCTGTTTCGGGTTTGCGATTAGGCGAGTTCACATCGGGTTTGTCGGGACAATGATAGATTTTGTCAATCCGCCCATCGAGTAAATCAATGGTTTTTAACAGATGTTGGTGAATCTTTTGAAGCTGTTTTTCAGTCATCAAACCTTTGCCAATACCCGCTTGATTGGTGACGACGACAATGCGTCCAAAAATGTTACTCAGCTTTTCAATCGCTTTAATACTCCCGACAACGAAAGAAAAATCTTTCACATCGGTGATGTAGCCGTCCTCTTCGCGTTCATTTATAACGCCATCACGGTCGAGGAATAATGTCCATGAGTTGTCAAATTTCATCAGTTTTTATCGAATTTTTTGGTTAAATATTGAGAAAACCATCAGTCATGGCTTTCCATGAGAATCGTTTTTTATTTTCAATGACGTTGTTGGTAAAATCGTTAAGTCTATTTTTTTCATAAAAATCAACCAACGCATTGGCGATATACTGAGGGGTCGGTTCAACGACATAACCCGCTTCGCCATGTGGCACAATTTCAGGTAAGCCGCCGACATTGGTTACTATCATTGGTTTTTCAAAATGGTAAGCGATTTGTGAAATACCGCTTTGTGTCGCCGTTCGGTAAGGCTGAACGACCAAATCGGCTGCCCCAAAATAGTAACGTACCTCTTCCGAAGGAATAAAATCAGTCCTCAAAATCACTTGTTGCTCAATGCTTTGCGAAGATATTAAGTTTTTGTAAAAATCCGCATCATCATAAAATTCTCCTGCAACAATCAGCTTCATATTTAACTTTTTGACCCCCTCAGTATTTAAGGCTTCTAATAATAAATCAAGCCCTTTGTAATGACGAATAAAACCAAAAAAAAGAATATAACGTGTGTCTTTAGGCAAATTCAAATAAGACAAAGCGGCGTCACGGCTTACTTTTTCGCCATAATTATCGAAAATTGGATGTGGTATATAAGCTGTCGGGCTATCAGAAAACGTCTTCATTTCTGCCTCAACTGCCCTCGACATTACCACAAACGCATCGCAAGCTGAAGCAAAATACTGTGCCAACGGACGGTCACCAAAACGCTTTTCATGCGGAACGATATTGTCAATCAGTCCAATAATTTTTGAATGTCCATTGCGTTTTATCAACCTTAAAATCGTCCCTAAACTGGGTCCCATAAAAGGCAACCAAAAACGGCAAATGACAATATCAGGTTTTAATGTTTTTAATTTCAAACCAACAGACAACCAATTAAAGGGATTGATTGAATTGATAAGCACTTGAATATCAATACCTTGTGGTGCAGGGTCGCTTGTATATTGCGTCGTTCCTGGAAATAAAAAATTAGGATATTGCAAGCTAAAAGTGATGATGGACACTTGATGCCCTTCGTCTTGAAAGGCACTTGCCAATCTTTCGTCAAAAGTTGCTAAACCGCCACGCAAAGGATGGGCGGGACCTATAATTACAATATTTTTTACCATTTTTGCCGTCAGATAATGTTGAGGTACGAAATCCCGATGTTGTCGGGAAGGGGAGCAAAATTACAGTTTTGAATTTATGAATTTAGATTTTAAAACGTTATTTGTATGAAAAACTATTTTACTAAAAAAACAATAAAATGTTTCACATGAAAATTTGGACAAAAACTATTTCCCTTATTTTTATATTACTGATTACCAATAACTTACAAGCGCAAAGTCGTTTTGGCGGTGGTATCGTTGCGGGTTTCAATGCTTCGCAGATGGACGGCGACCAAGCTGCAGGCTTTTCCAAAGTCGGTGCAAATATCGGTTTACAAGCCACTGTTCAACTCAACGAAATGGGCAATTGGCTATTGACAACCAATATGTTGTACAGTCAACGCGGCAGCCGGTCAACCCAAAATGATGCAGGTCCCATTCGCTCAGCTTCACTCAATTACCTCGAAGTACCTGTGATGATTAGTTATCGAGATTGGAAAGTAACCGACAAAAATGGACAGGATTTTTATAAAGTTTATTTTACCGCAGGATTGAGCTATGGTCGATTATTTAGCTATAAAATAAGTGAAAATTTCACACATCCAAAGGCAGTTTGGGACGTTTTTGAGAAAAATGACATCGCTTACACTGGCGGTCTGTCCTACTATGTCAACCGTCATTGGGGTTTTAATTGGCGATATACAAGATCAGCTAATTTTCTTTTTAATCCCAAAAAACATAAGGATAATGTGGCTTTGAGCAGTTATAATGCTCTGCAAGTGTATTTTTTGACTTTTCAAACGGTTTGGATGTTTTAATTGGTTATTGGTTATTGGTTGATTGGTTGATTGGTTATTTGTTATTGGTTTACCAATTCCTAATAACCAATAACCAATAACCAATCAACCAATCAACCATTCCCTAATAACCAATTAAAAATGCTGCCATCCCTGCGCCACAATTGGATGCACATTACCCCCTTTTGTATGCAACTTAATGCCGTCTTCCTTTGGTACGATTTCACCAGCCATATAAATATCAGGTAAATATTTCAATTTTTCAGCATCAGAAGGGTCAATAGTGAACAGCAATTCGTAGTCTTCTCCCCCACTCAAAGCGCAAGTGATGGGGTCGAGTTTGAAATTGATTGCCATCATTTGGGCATCGGGATGAATCGAAACCCCTGTTTCTTCGATGTATGCCCCGACTCCTGATTGATGACAAATATGGTGCAATTCGGAAGCTAAACCGTCTGAAATATCCATCATAGACGTTGGTTTGATACCACTTGCTTGTAATGATTCGATGATGTCTTTACGGGCTTCGGGCTTTAAAATCCTACCAACGAGGTAAGTTTGTTGCTCCAAATCGGGTTGTAATTCAGGATTGTCGAGATATAATTGTTTTTCTCTTTCCAAAATTTGAAGACCTAAATACGCCGCACCCAAGTCACCTGAGATGCAAATAATATCGCCGACTTTTGCGCCATTGCGATAAACCAATTTATCTCTTTCGCCTTGCCCAATTGCTGTCACACTAATCACTAACCCACGAGGCGAAGACGTTGTGTCACCGCCTACTAAATCCACATTATAGGCTTTGCAAGCGGCGTAAATGCCTTCATAAATTTCTTCAACGGCTTCGACTGAAAAACGATTGGAAATGGCAATTGAGACGGTCACTTGCTTTGGTTGCGCATTCATGGCGTAAATATCCGATAGATTGACGACGATGGATTTATAGCCCAAATGTTTCAAAGGCGTGTACATCAAGTCGAAATGAATGCCTTCGACAAGCAAATCGGTGGATACGACGGTCAGTTTGTCGCCATTGTCGATGACTGCTGCGTCGTCGCCAATGCTTTTGAGGGTCGAAGGATTGACCGTTATATTGCTTTTTGTTAATTTTTCAATTAAGCCAAATTCACCAAGTGAAGCGATTTCTGTTCGTGTTTGTTCGGACATGATTTCTTTTTTTGGACCACTGATTGGACTGATTGGAGGGGTTTACACTGATTTTTTTAGTTCCCTCCGGGATGACAATAAAAATCAGCGTAAACCCCTCTCATCACAGTTCATCAGTGGTCTATTTTTCAAATTTATTTCTCAAAAACGGATAACTCAATACAGCCGCCAAAATGACCGCGGCACCGATATAAAATGAAGGAGACAATTCCTTATTTTCTTTCAAAATGACAACGGCGAGGACGATACCATACACCGGTTCAAGGTTTACAGTCAAATTGGATGCAAAAGCTGATAAGTGACGCAAAGTACGAATGCCCAGCCAATAAGCCAAATTGGTGCATAATAATGACAAAACGAGGAGATAAAACCAGTCCGATACTGAGGGGGGTATCAAAATCGCCGTTTTATCAAAATAAAAATACAAAGGCATGAGAAATGTTAATAAAAACCAACCACCGCCCAATTCGAGGAAGGTGATACTGAGGGGGTCGCTTTTAGTGACCAATTTTTTATTTAATATAGAAAAAAGTGTTGCTAAAAAAGCGGATAACAAACCAACGCACAAACCCATTGTCATGCCGCTCGGTAAAGAACCAGCCACAAAAGCCATTGCGGGTACAATGATGAGTCCAAGCAGGACTTCATACAATTTGACTTTTACTTTAAACATCAAAGGCTCTAAAATTGATGAAAAAAACGAAGTTGTTGCCATGCAAATCAAGGCAACAGACGCATTTGCCAGCTTCACCGCGCCATAAAAGCCCAACCAATGCACGACGACAATGCAACCAATACCTATATATTGTAACACCAACCGACGGGGCATGGCGCACACATTTGACCATGTTTTACTTGTCAACAATATCGTTACAGAGGTTAAAAAAACGCGCCACCAGACAAGTGAAAGCGATGACAATTGAATCAATTCGCCTAAAATTGCCGTAAAACCCCAAAGGAAAACGGCTAAGTGTAGTTCTAAATAAGCGCGTTGCGTATTTGTCATATTTTTTATGTCAAAATAGAATTTTGAACTTTTGAAACCTAAAATTAATTTTAAGCGGCGCAAAAATCGAATTTTAAACCAAGACGACGTAATTTTGTTACTCGTTTTTGCAAAAGCAAGAATTATTATCCATTTTAACTCAATCAGTAAATCTATGGCTATCGAAGTAGGGCAAACCGCCCCCGATTTTACGCTTTTTTCGGATGAAAAAAAAGCAGTGTCGCTTAGTGACTATCGTGGTAAAAATGTCGTGATTAATTTTTTTCCCGCGGCTTACACGGGTGTTTGTACAGCGCAATTATGTGATGCACGGGATAATATGAAAAAATATGAGTCACTCAATGCGCAAGTGCTTGGTATTTCTGTTGATTCACCTTTCACATTGGCGAAATTTAAACAAGCCAATGACTATGCTTTCCCTTTGCTTTCTGATTTCAATAAAGTAGTTATTGACCAATACGGAATTTATTTGGATCAATTTGTTTTTGGCATGGGTGGTGTCTCAAAAAGAGCTATTTTTGTCATTGATACTGAGGGGGTCGTTCGTTACGTTGAAGTTACGCCGAGTGCAGGTGATACACCTAATTTTGCGGCTGCTCGCGAAGCCCTTGAAGTAATTTAATTGTTTGGTTGGTTATTGGGGATTGGTTATTAGTTACGTGCTTAAACCAATAAATAATTCCCAATAACCAAACAACCATTTAACCAATAACGAGTAACAAATAACTTAAAATCATGAATCCATTTTATTCAGACGTTGACATAGACATTGACATTGAAGAGGATATTGAGATTGACCTCCAAGATGAATTATCGGACATCGGTTCTGGCGAAGCAGCCTTTTTGCTTGTCTATAATGACGATATTAATTCATTTGATTGGGTTATTCAAAGCTTTATGGAAGTGCTGAATTATCCCCCTGACCAAGCCGAGCAATTGGCACACATCATTCACTATAAAGGTAAAGCAACAGTAAAAACGGCACCTTTATCGGTTTTGAGACCTAAAAAAGATGCGTTGTGCGACCGCAAACTGTCGGCTGTCATTGAAGGCGGCAAAGACGACTCGAATAAATAAATATTTTTTTATATAAAATTTTCATAAAAAAAGCCTAATCGCCTTGCGATTGGGCTTTTTTTATGAAAAATACTGAGGGGGGGTATATGAATTGTTAAAATTTTACTACTTTTGGAAACCATTTTTTAAAACAATAATTTAAAATGAAAACGTCTAAAAAAACAAAAAAACAGCCCAATATGAAAACGGTCTATGCTCTTATTGTCGCTATCGACAAGTATCCTATTCCTGCTCATCAACTCAATGGTTGCGTCAACGATGCGACGGCTTTTAGTGAATATCTCAAAAGCTTTTGTGCAGCTAATCAGTTGACTTTCAATGAAAAACGCTTATTCGATGATGCCGCTAAACGGCTTGAAATCGTGAATGGTTTTAAGCATTTTGATGCTGCCAAAGACGATGATATCTGCGTTTATTACTATTCTGGTCATGGCTCGCAAATGAAAGCACCGCCAGAGTTTTGGGATGAAGCCGACGGCATGAGCGAAACGATTGTCTGTTGGGACAGCCGCACGAAACAGCCTGGCACACGGGATATGGCAGATAAAGAAATTGCTTATCTGATTCACAAAGCGACAAAAGGCAAAAACGTTCATTTCCTTGCGGTCACAGACTGTTGTCATTCAGGTTCAAATACCCGTGACCTTCAAATTAAGGCACGAATGGCGGATACTTGTCCGACTGCCCCTCGGGGCGTTGATGAATATGTGGGCTTTAAAGACTATGTCAATTTTCAGCCACCACCGTCTCGACATGTTCATTTGGCTGCTGCGAAAGACGATGAAACAGCGAAAGAATACCCAATTAACAGCAAACCGCGTGGTGTTTTCACCTATTCACTTGTTGAAGCTTTGCAACAAGCGAATGGCAGTATCAGCTATTCGGAACTCATCAGCCGCGTCAATCTCAAATGTCGCAATCGGGTGAAAGAGCAAACACCTTTGTTGAACTCTTATGGGGACACAGAAGCGGTTAAGCTGTCTTTTTTAGGTCAAACACAGTTGAAAGGCGGTAATTTTATTGTTCATAACGACAATACTGAGGGGTGGATAGTGGCTGTCGGCGGTGCACAAGGTATCCCTGAGTCGGGTGCGACGTTTACTTTGGAAAATGGAACAGTGGCAACGACTTCAAAAGTTTCGTCCAATTATTCCAAACTCAATGGTCTTGATATGCTCTCCAAAGACCAACAGTTTAAGGCGACTTTGACGCAGGTCAATCTCACACCAATACGTATGGCTTTTTCAAAAGACAGTGAAAAAGAAGGGGTTGATGCTGTTAAAAAAGCAATTGGTAAAGGCGTTGATGGATTGCAATTGGTTGATAATGAAAAAGATACAGATTATGTCATTCGTGCTTGGGACGGTATGTTGCGCTTGACAAAAGTGGATAATGCGACACCTCTTTTCCGTCGTGTTAAAGGTTATGATCCTACGGCAGCATCTGCGTTTTTAGGGCGTGTAAGCTCCGTTGCCAATTGGCGCAATCGAATAGAAATTGCCAATCCAAACACTTCAATTGGTGATGATGCCGTAGAAATTACGTTTTATGACGGCAATGGCAAAGCCGTTAGTGAACGCATCTTCAGACAGGCAAATGAAAATACCAGCGCTAATATGCGGATAAGCATCACGAATCGGTGGAACAAAGCACTATGGGTGAGCGCAGTATATTTCGGTTCTGATTTTATGATTTCAAATCAATTTTTGCCTAAAAAATTCATAAATCCAGGTGAAACGGCTTGGATTGAATACGAAAATGACCGCAATATTCCATTGACGGTGCAGCCCGAATACTTGAGTTGGAATGTGAATGAACTGACTGAATACTTCAAAATTTTTGTTTCGACGGACGAAATCAATACCTATATCCATAACCAAGAAGGGCTGCCGCTTGATGAACGTTCTGGGGCAACGCGTGGAGGGATTGGTCGAGCCAATACAACTCCGATGCAGGATTGGCGGACTTTTGAACGTGATTTCCACATCATCTGTCCTCTAAAAGCGGCTGATGTTGCTGGAACAAAAACGGCATCTTTAGGCAATATTAAGGTCACGGCACCGAGTGGTTTTCAAGCAAAAGCCAGCCTTTCGTCAACAAATGAAGCCAAACGAGCCGTGTCAGATATGAAAACATTGAGTGCGGGCAAAGACCTTTTGTCGGCTGCGCTTGCGGACGGTATGGGCTCTTCGCCGACGATGGATGTATTAGAGTTAGAAAATATCAGTGGCGATGTTTCAGCAGCTAATCCATTGAAAATCAATATTTCAGGTATTGAAAAAAATGAAGTTGTTTTAGCGATAGGTTACGATGCGGCTTCTGGTATGTATTTGCCTGTGGGCATGTCTGATACTGAGGGGGTCGTAAATGTGGATAGATTGACAGCTGAACAACCGACCACACGCGGCTTAGGCAAGTCAGTCAAAATGTTTTTCAAGAAAATGATAAAACCTTTGACAGGCAAGTTCGAGTACCCCATGTTGCGCCTTGTCAAATATGACGAAACGGGCAAAACCGATGCTTTTGAGTATGTGAGTGATAAGGAATTGATAAAAACAAAGGTTGCAGGAGCCAAAAACATCGCTTTATTTGTTCATGGTTTTATTGGAACGACGGAGGATAAAGTAGGCAGTGTCCGTCGTCCGCTTAAAGAAGGTGAACGCTCTTTAGACGACCGCTACGATTTGGTTTTGGCGTTTGATTACGAAACGCTCAATACAAAAATTGAGGATACGGCGGCTGATTTAGAAAAAAAATTGGCAGAAGTGGGCTTACAAAAAGGCTATAACAAGCATTTTACCATCATCGCACACTCGATGGGCGGTTTGGTCAGCCGTTATTTTATTGAAAAATTAACAGGTAAAGAGTTTGTTAATCACCTTATCATGCTCGGCACGCCGAATAATGGCTCTGAAATCGCTGATATTAGGAAGTTCATTGCGCATTGGTTGACTTTGGGCTTGAATGGTGCCGCATTTTTGCAACCTTATTTGTTGCCGATTACATGGTTGGGAAAACTGGTGAACCAAGCCACCGTCACGATGGAGGAACAAGGGACAAATTCGTCGTTTATTCAAACGCTGAATAATCTACCTGATGTTCAAATACCGTATCATATTGTAGTTGGCAATACGGATTTGATGAAGAAAAAACGACCGGAGGAATATGGTTTGATTCAAAAAGTAAAAGATATTTTGAAAGAACGAGATGGTATTCAAGTGGTTGATATGTTTTTGGGTAAACCCAATGATTTGGTCGTCACAACAGAGTCTATACGTAGTTCAGGACAACAAAAAAATGTCAAATTCATAGAAGTTGCCAGCAATCATTTCAACTATTTTGTTCAAGAAACAGATGGTTTGGAAGCGTTGGCGGCGGCTTCTCGGGAGGCTTGATTTTGACCACTGATTTGACTGATGCGACAGATTCTCACTGATTTTCTTTTTTGTCACCTTGTAAGGATAGGGTGTTCAAAAACAAGGAAAAAAAGTGCTGCCATTTTTAATATTTTTTTGATTTTAAAAACCGTTGTAAAGCATTGTCTTTCAATTATTTATAACGATTGAAATGCATCAAAAAAGAGCAGCATAAAGATTCCTTGTTTTTGAACACCCTACCCTGTAAGGAGC